>NZ_JBFGYP010000059.1:0-18408 GCF_041587335.1 Halobacteriovorax sp. | reverse complement strand
TTTACCAATAAGTTTAAAGTCTTATCTCCAGTAAAGAAGACTGAGAAAGTCAGTGTAATTATTGAAAATAAAACTCTCGTTAAGTTGATAGGTGAGGTTACTACGGACAGAGGTTCACTTAGGAAGCTGGTTACAATTAAACCTGGAAAGTATAAATCTATTGAATTAGAGTTTCAAAAAGATACTAAATACTACTTCATCCCACTATCACCTTCATTTCAAAAGGTGATACTAGACTTTGGAAAGAAAGCATATGAGATTCCTTCGAAAGAATAAAATAGATAAGTCGATACTTGTTATTTCTGACATTCACTTAGGTGCAGGAGTAATGGTAAATGGTAAAAGAAACTATCTAGAAGACTTTCATTTTGATAAAGAACTTGTCGATTTTTTGGATTTTTATTCAGCTGACGACTACTTAAATAGGGAGGTTGAGTTAATTATTAACGGTGACCTATTTGATCTTTTGGCTGTACCATTTGTTAATTTTTTCGATGATGAATTTTGGAGTGAAAAAGCAGCATTAAGTAAACTTGAAATGATCATTAATGCTCATTCAGAGGTCCTAGAGGCCTTAGATCGATTTGTTTCTCAAAAAAATAAGAAATTAGTCTATATAATTGGTAACCATGATGCAGAATTTGTTTTTGAGTCACTTAGAGAAAGATTTTATGAACTCTTTGATAAAAAAAATAGATGCAGAGTAGAAATACAATTAAATAATAATGGAGAGTATATTCCTGTTCCTGGTGTTATTTTAAAGCATGGGCATGAGTATGAATTAGCTCACCACTTTCATCCAGTTAAGTCGATAGTAGAGTCTGAGGATGGAGAGAAGTACTTTCTACCTCCGTGGGGCTCTTACTATGTGACAAGAGTAATAAATAAATTTAAAGAAGAAAGAGACCATGTAAATGCTGTGAGACCTATACGTAAGTTTATAATCAATGGTCTGATATATGATACATTTTTTACCCTTAGGTTTCTATTTGCAACAAGCTATTACTTTATAATGGTTCGCTCTATTTATCTGTTTAAGCAAGAGAGAAGCTTAAAAAAAATGTATAAGCACTGTATGAATGAATTAGAGCTTTTTAAAGATTACGATACCCTTACAATGGACTTCTTTAAAGAGAGGCCAGAAGCACAATGCTTAATTGTAGGGCATACACATGATCCAATATTTAGGTCTTTTAGTGAAGGTGGTATATTTATAAATACGGGAACATGGACTCGAATGTATAATTTAGATTTCGGGAAAAATCCTTCTGGCGAGCAGCTTTCGTTTGCACAGGTCGATGTGTTAGATTTGAAGGAAATGGAATACGATATTAATTTAAATATATGGAAGGGGAGATCTGATCTCCCCTATGAAGAGTTCTCTTAATCAGCTTGACTGTAGCAGAGTTCAATATACATTTCTCCGTGAGCGGACTTTATAGGAATTAAAATTACTGTTGTTCCTGCGGGGTATGATATCTTATGTTTTGCCCCTTCAATCATAGAAGGAATGGCCATGTTTGAAGTATAGCCTTGAGTTGCTAAATCTCTTTTAGCGTTACCCATAATCATATTACATATCTCTCCACCAACATCTGCAATTTCATCATCATATTCTGTGAATGTATCCATTAACATTGCACTCGCAACCTTGAAGTATGTATCGTATGGCCAAGATATAACAAGCATTGCCTTATATGTTTTTTTCTGTCCATCAACTTCAACATCACCATTTAAACCAAGGACAGCTGATATATCTCCTCTTGATATAGAATCAGTTTTTATTTGAGGCTTTTGTGGATCAAGCTTTGTAAAAACCATCGTTTCAAAAACATTCTTTGCTGCATCAATGAAAGGTTTTGAAAAAGTTAAAAAATTACTTTGATTACTCATATATTCATTCTCCAGTTATAACCCAAGACTACTCATCAAATCATCTATAGATGTTTGTGAAAGGTTTGCGTCAGGGTCAGCAGCGCAAGAGGCTCGCTCTATATCGTTAAATTTTTCTTTAAGCCACTTTAGCCTAGTTACAAATGCTGTCGAACTAGTTTCTTCAAAAGAAGAACTATTTCCTTCTTTTATTTGTAATATCATTTTTTTTAAGAGCTCTAATGAATCGAACATTATTGCACAAACCACTTCAAGAAGAGCTCTGTCATTAACTTGGCTTGATTTATAACCAATTGCCTTTCCGAGCTCGCAAAAAGTTGCAATCTCATCGGCACCAATTGTTTTTGCAGATCCCATGACACGATCAATAATTTGCCCGAATTGCTCGAGCTTCTCTGTTTGTGTAGGGTCGTCTTCAAACTCTTCTAGAATTTCTTCCAACTCATTGAAGAGTTGTAACGATTCATCACAGAATTCATCAACAACCTCTTTCATTGATGGGTCATTTAGTAAGCTCATGCTAGATCCTTATTAAAAAATCTTTTCTATTTTTTCTTTTAGAACTGCTGCTGAGAATGGTTTAACTATAAAGTTACTAACACCAGCTTTTACAGCTATTACAACATTACCTTGCTCTGCCTCTGCCGTAATCATTAAGAACGGTAGCTTTTTGAGTGCTTCTGTTTCTCTTACTTTTTTAAGTAAATCTAAACCACTCATTTGCGGCATATTCCAATCTGATACTATGAACTCGTATGGCTCAGGGCTATCAAGTGCTTCTTGAATCATAGGCCATGCGGTCGCGCCATCGTCAGCTTCTGTAATGTTTTTAAATCCAATTTGTTGAAGCATGTTTTTGATAATTTTTCTCATTGTTGCCATGTCATCAATAACAAGAATTTTCATATCACTTTTAAGTGCCATTTTATCTCCTAAGCAGATTCTTCTATTTCAGAATCTGTATTTAATATGTAAATTAAACTTTCGTATATTTTATCTCCAAACTCGAACTCTAGTCCAGCTGAGAAGGTCTTATTTTTCAAGTTTCTTATAATTGTTTTCATATCTGTCTTCGTTCCAGTTACTTTTCCTTCTGAGTACTCAAATATATGAGATACTGCTCCAAGTATTAATGAAAGTTGATCAATATGTTCACCTTTCTTATACATTGGGAACCCAGAACCATCATTTCTTTCATGATGTTGAAATATTATGTTCATACACCTATTGCTAAGATCTACCTCACTTTTGTTGAGTAAGTGATGTGATAGGTTAGGGTGTTTCCTATATTCTTTCTTCTCAGTTTTATTATACTCTATTTGTGGCTTATGACCTAAATTGTAATCAAGTTGGGTCATTCCTATATGACTAAAGAAGGCTGCACAAATCAGATCTCCTAAAGTCTCTTCATCTTTCATATCGCAATTTTTAGCAAGGTAGTAAGACACAGCAACAATTCTATTAACAAAACTATCTTCTATTAAAAGTGTTTCACTTAGATATATTGCTAGACTGACAGTGTGGGATACCCTAACACTAAAAGTTTCCGTCTCCATTCTTACTCTTTCAATCATGCTTGAGTAATCATCGTTCTTAACAGCGTTAAGAAACTCTTCTTTAAACTTTACTTCACCGCTAATATCTACTTGCTCTTTTAGGTCTTGAATTTTTTGAATTCTTTTCTCTTCTAGATGGTGAACAACCTCTTGGAGTCCTTCGACATCTTCTTCCCTTAAGCTATGAGTAGTTAGAAATATTTGCTTTTGTTTCTTATCGACTGCCAGTTTTCCACCTTTACTTAATATAAACTCAAGAAAATCGAGCTTATCTGTAATAAGTGGACTGTTTGCTTTTAAGAAAGGGCTAATACTTCCATTATTAGAATTGTAAACAAATAGGTGATAGGGGAAAATTTTTTTATTACCTAAAATTTCTTGTGAAATAAAAAAGTAATTGTTTAGTACACTCATTATGATGCTTTCCTTCCAAATAGCTTTCCAAAGAAGGATTTTACAGGATTCTTTTTTTCCATCTTTTTGTTTTCAGATCCAAGGTATTCTCCTGTATTCATGTCTTTTCTAAAATTTGAAATTATAAACCCTCTTAAAGACTCTAGTGTTACTTCAAGCTCTTTACATCTGTTTTCATCAAAGTTTGAATTGAACCAAGTTACAGTAAACCCCATAAGGCTTGTTCCCTCGTAAAAAGGATATATGAATTGAATGGATGGGCTCTGAAATGTTGGATCACTCCATGTTGGAAGCTTTGTATCTTTCCAAGAGCTAAGATTATTTGATTTTAGTTCTTTCCACTCAGGATTCTTTTCCTCTTTTTCAATTTCACTTAGTAAATCAAGAGATTTACTAGCTTCTATGCATTGACCTTTCTTTTCATCATAAAAGAATAATACGGCCTCACCATTGAAGTTTTGCTGAATTATTTTAAAGACATATTTAAATGTGTATTCCTCAGCAGAATCATCGGAGTTATAAAAGTTTAATACTCGTACCACGTGTTCGAGCCCTTTTGAGTCTGGCACAAAGATCTCATCCAATGAATTTTCTTCATCATTATTTTCTTCCTCTTCAATAATTTCTTCTGAAGATTCTTCGTCATCTCTGTAATAAGTGGGGGAGGATCGTTTTTTTCCAGATTCTCCTCCGTAGTACTTTGGGCCAGTCTTTTTTAGTTTATTTCCTTCTCGCTCAATTGTGATTCCACCAAATTCATCTTTCAGCTTTCGATAATCAATAGTTTGTTCTCCAAGGTCTACTTTGTCACCGTAGCTCATAGAGTCTTCTTCTCTTCTTGAGGATTCTTCATCGCCATTTTTTTTATCAGATTTAGAAAAACTCCAATCATCATCTAGATGACTTACGCTTGATTCACTACTATAGTGAGTTTGGATTTTCTCAACCTTGCTGTTTGCTTTTAGTTTCTCTTTTGTAAGGTCGTCTACTTCACCTTCGTGAGCTTTATTCTTTTTTTCATCTTCTTCTTGTTGTTTCTCTCGTCTTTTTCTTATTTCATCATCTTCAATCTCTTTATTAGATTTTGTTTTGTACCCATCTTTAGATTCTTCATCTTCTTTCTCTTTCTTCTCTAAAGAGTCTTCTATATCTAGAGTGTGATCTTGTTTTCTTTTTAAGAAATCTTTATCTATTTCATTGGAATCTTCTTCATCTAATTGATCTTCTTCTTTATCCTTGTCGATGAAATTTATTTCTTCCTCATTCTTATAGTCTTTTTCGTCTTCTTCATCTGAATTGATCTCTTCTTTGTCTTTCTTGTGATCTTCATCGAATAAGTTATCTGATTCTTTTTTTAAGTCTCTATTTTCTTCATCGTTATCTTCTTCGTCTAGGCGAGCTTTCCCACCTCTTAGGTATTTATCTATTTTATCTGTAGAGCCTTCACCTTTTTCATCTTCATTTTCTAAATGCTCTACCTGTCCTTCTGGGGTAGAGCTTTTGTCATTTTCTTCAAGGTTATTTTCTCTTCTCTCTCTTAATTCTTTTTCATTATCATTTTCTTCTTTTTCTTGTTTTATATCGTTGTCTTCAATATCTAATTCTATAGTTTCTTTTTTTCTTCTCTTTTCTAATTCTTCTTCACTCTCTTCTTTTTCTAGGTAATCAGGATTATCTTCCTCAATTCCTATATCTTTACTTTCTTTTCTTTTATAAAGGTCATTATCTTCTTCGACTTCGTTATTTTTCTTTATTTTTCCTTTATAGTAAGTAGAGTTCTCTTCAGCCTCTTTTTGTAGTTGCTTTGTTTTTTCTTCGATATCTAAGAATGTATCCTTTGTACGGGTAGGTTCTTCATCCTCTTCTTCTTGGATTTCTTTTTCTAATTTACCTTTTAGGTGAGACTCTATAATTTCATCTTTATATTTATTTTTTTCTTTCTCTTCTTCTAACTGAATATCTTTCTTTTCTTCTTTACCGCGTAAAAAACCATCAATAGATTCTTCATTTTGATGATCTCTCTCTTTGGAGATATCTTCCTCTTCATAAGAACTTTCTTTTTTTTCTACTTTTCCTTGCCAGTTTGATTCAATTTCTTCTTCGTGATAGTTGTTCTTTTTCTTTTTCTCTATTGCTTCTTCTATCTCTAGTGAATTTTTTGTTCCTTTTTTAGTAAGGTAGTCGAGTCCATCTTCATCATTTTTATTGTTACTTTTCTTAGAGGACTTATACATAGAGTCTTCATTTTCTTCAGAAGTTCCTCCTGTAGATTTAACACCCGCTTCTTCATCATTCTCTAGCTGTTCATTTACAATTGATTTTAATTGTAGCTTTACTTTGTATAGTAGTGTTTTTGCAGCTACAGGTTCTTGAATAAACTCAGTTAGTCCAATCTTAGAAAATTTATCCAGTGTTTTTCTCGGAATACCTTTTTCACTTATAAGAAGTACTTTTGAATTCAGCTTTGCATTTACCTTCCTAAGGGCCTTCAGAGACATTGCACATTTTTTAGGTGTTCCGTATATTGATAAAGATTGTCCAACTGTTGGAACTAATTGAGAAATTTCAGAGAGGTCATCAACCTCATAAACCTCAACTCCCTCTGCTTCAGATATTTCTTCGACAGCTTCTTTAAGCTTTTTCATTGTCTCTGAAAGGGGATATATAAAAATTAATGGTTTCGAACTCATAGTACTTTATCGTCATTTCATCTTCTAAAGTTTATGGACTTTCTCCTTATATAGTGAAAAAAATTAGAGACTTAGATAGCTTTTTTGTCGGGTATTATTTTTAATAATATTTAAAAAAAGTCTTAAGTATATTCAAGCCCGTCCGAATAGTTTTATGAAACAAAGGTCACAACGACTGTTTCATTAAAATTCATCTATAGCAGTATGCTTATTGATCCTCACGGTATGGTGATCAAGTCTTAGAAAGGACGGACTAACAAGGAGGAATCATATGGGTTTGCGTATTGCGACTAACACAACATCACTATCTGCTCAAAGAACTTTGGGTAACAACAACACTGAACAAGCTAAAACTTTAAACAAATTATCTTCTGGTACAAGAATTGTACGTTCAGCAGATGATGCTGCAGGTTTAGCAATTTCAGAGAAAATGAAAGCTCAGATTAAATCAACTAATCAAGCTGAAAGAAATGCTAACGATGGTATCTCAATGATTCAAACTGCAGAAGGCGGTTTATCAGAAATTGGTAACATCTTAACAAGAATGAGAGAACTTTCAATTCAATCTGCTTCTGATACTGTAGGGGATTCTGAAAGAAAGTTTACAGATTTAGAATATCAAAACTTAAAGCAAGAGATGGAGCGTATTTCTCAAGTGACAGAGTTTAACGGTAAGAAGCTGTTAAATGGAGCTGGAGATAAGTATGACTTCCAAATCGGTATAAATAACGATGAATTCCAGGATAGAATCTCATTTGATACTCAAACTCTTAATTCTTCTATCTCAAATATGGGAGTTGATGGATTAAGCGTATCTTCTAAAGAAGATGCTCAAGTTGGGCTAGAGTCATTAGATTCTGCAATTCAAATGGTTTCAGGACAAAGAGCAGAGCTAGGTGCAAAGCAGAACAGATTAAGTTCTACGATTAATAACCTACAAGTAACTTCTGAGAACTTAAATGCTGCAAACTCTCGTATCAGAGATACTGACTTTGCTGCAGAGACTGCTAAGAATACTAAACTTAATATTCTTACTAATGCTGGTACTTCGGTTCTTGCACAGTCTAACTCTCAAGGACAAGCAGCCCTTAAGCTTATCGGTTAATTGAAAGTTTAAAAATTATACTGCATAATGGGGGCCTCACGAATGTGAGGCCTTTTTTTATATACTCTCACTTTTATATATGTAGTAGACCTTTTAAATTTTTAAGAACAGACTAAGTTATGAACAATAATACAAGAAATAGTTTCAATCGTTTTGTATCTCTTAGACGTAAGTTAATGATTGCAATATTGCTAGTCTCATCTTTCATCACGCTTATTACTACAGCTTTTCAATACTATATAGAATATAAGAGAGATATTAACTATGTACTACAAACTCTTACTCATATTGGTAGCTCAAGCTCAAATTCTTTATCGAGATCTCTATGGAATCTAGATAGTCTTCAGATTCAAGTACAATTAGACTCAATTCTTACACTTCGAGACTTTGTTGGAGTGGCCATCTACGATCAAGATGGAAGGGTTTATTATCAAAATAGTAAGCCTGGCTTCCAAGATATCGAGAAATTTTCTACAAAGTTTCCTTTAGGCATAGTAGATGAGGGGACTGAGTATAATTTAGGAAACCTAGTTATTTGGGCAACAAATGTGCATATCAATGAAAACCTAATTTCTAGACTTATTTATTTTTTCTTTGCTCAATTAGTAAAAACCTTAATGATCATACTCACAATGCTTTATTTATTTCGAATCTTTATTACAAAGCACTTAGACTACATCGTGAAATTTCTAAAAGATGTTGACTTGAATTCTGAAAGTATTGAAAAACTAGTTTTAAAAAAGAGAAGTCGAAATATTGATGAACTTGATTATGTAAAAGACTCTATTAATAATATGCTTGATAGAGTTGAAAAGGCGAATACAGAAACTAATGAAAAGATTCAGAGGCAAGAGCGAGAAATACAACTTCAGAAAGCCGCGTCAATAAACTCTGCACGCCTTGCAAGCTTAGGTGAAATGGCCGCTAATATTGCACATGAGGTTAATAACCCACTGACTGTTTTATCATTTAGTGGGAAGAAAATTGAGAACTTATTAAAAGATAATGATCTAAATATTGAGAGGTTGCAGCACTTTACAAGTATGATTAATAGAACAGTTGATAGAATGACGAAAACCATAACTTCTTTAAAAAGACTTTCAAGAGATCCCTCTGAAGAGACTTTTGAGGACGTTGTCATTCACTCTATGTTAGAGCGTGTATTAGATCTTTGCCAAATGTCTTTAAATGAAAAAGGGATTGATGTATCTACTGAGTTTATAGGTGTTGATTCAAGTACAAGTGTTAGGTGCCAAGAAGTTAAAATTACACAAGTTATAATTAACCTCCTTAATAACGCCTCCGATGAAATTAAAGCAATGAGTAAACCGTGGATTAAGATCATAGTCACAAAAGATGAAGAACGAATTTCTATATCTGTTGTTGACTGTGGGAAAGGCATACCGAAAGAAGTTCAAGAGCGTATGTTTGAGCCTTTTTACACAACTAAAGATATTGGCGAGGGGACCGGATTAGGTCTTAGTATTTCTATTTCGACTGCGATTGAGCACAAGGGGAGCTTATATATTGATAATTCATGGCCAAATACGAGAATTACACTAGAGTTTCCAACAAACCTTTAATCTACTGGGGTTACTTTTATAGAGGACTCTTTTAATAGTTTAGTGAATATACCGTCATCTTCTTTCATTTTTCCACTAAAGGTACCATCGTATACTAAACCAGCTCCACACATTGGGGATTTACTCTTAAGAAGGGCTTCTGTTGCCCCTGTAAGTTGAGCAATTAGTAAGGCCTCAGCAGCTCCCTTATTATACTCGAATGTGACATCTCGACCACTTACAGTGAGTACCTTTTCTTCTACACCCTCTGCGGGCTCTCTTGGGGTACTTAGACCTCCCAACTGCTCTGGGCATACTGGGATTGCCTCTCCGCGCTTAACCATCTCTACAATGTCATTACGCTTCTTATTGTCCCCATCATACCGGCAGTTTAGCCCGGCAAGACAAGCGCTTACGATTACTTTCTTTGTCATGTTTGAATTATAGCATATAGATGAAAAAAGGCCCTTATTAGGGCCTTGGATTGAATTATTTACTCTGTAGGTAGCTCTCTACCCAAGGTACTTCAAGTCTTTTGATGACTTCCTTATCAAAGCTCTGCTTTTGAGCGAATGAAGCTATCCCTCTAGATTTAGTCTTTTGGTGTTTCTTGATAGAGTTTGTTAATGCCATATTTGAAAAGAGAGTTGTTTTAAATAATGTTTGAAGACCACTCTTATCGGCCGAGATCTTATTTCTACTCTTAATATGGGTCATTAGGTTTTCGTAAATATAGTAGTTTGAACTTGAACCTGTATCACATAGTTCACTTAGTTCACTATATGTCTTTGATAGGTGAACATTAATAGACTGTTCTATAAGTTCTTTTGTTTCTTTAGCACTGAGATTATCTTTGAGAGCAACATCAATTACTCTAGGCCTAGTACTACTTTTTGCTACTGGTAAATAAAACTCTGGATAACTGGCCATAAAGTTTGAATTACTCATCATCTTCATATCATTGAAAGGTAACTTATATTCCTTGGTGGTAGACCTCATCGGTGTACTTTCATTATGTGAAAGGTAGCTTGTATGAAAGCTAGGGCAGTGGTTAAGCTCAAGTCCAACAGTGTCGGAAGACGCAAGTGGCATGATCTCTTTGTACTGAGAGTAGAGAGTTAAAAAGTATAGGCGTTTATTATTATACTGATTTAACCCATCATCTCTGTCTGAGGTATCAGATACAGATGCAGGGCCTCTACTTCTTTTTGTTTTATATGAGAACTTTTCATTAATTTGAACTTCTGGAACAATATTAGTGTTCATACTACGAGCTTCGTACCTACTTATCTTCTCTTCAAATGATTCAGGCTTTTTATAAGTATAGCCTGTTGAACACGAAGAAATTACTAGAGAACTTAATCCTAGTGCAACTACTGTTTTAAAATTAGATTTACTCAGCATGGAAAATCACTCCTTAATAAAGATATTCCTATTTATCTTATCGGGAGATTTTTATGAAATTTGAATAATTTAATCTTAATAATTAAATGTCTGAATATGATGAATAAATTTCCGATTTAATTAGTTGGTAATTCTATTAGTAATGCATGATCACTATGTTTATTGGCAGTAATCTCTTTTGTCGGGTACTTCTTTAGAGATTTATTTATAGCTTTATTTATAGAGTATTTTTTTAAATACCTAATTGCTTGGTAAACTCTCTCTGGAAAAATAATACCTTCTGATACTGACTTTAATTTTAGATCGTCTTTCTTAAGTGATGTCTCTAGTATAATTTTCTTTAATTGATTGATTGTAATTTTAATACCTAGTAGGTTTGCCTGTGCTAGTGCCTTTACTGCAACATTAGAAACAAATGGGGCGGCCTGACTTGTCCCATTTGTCCTCAAGTAATCTTGTCTCGGGATAGTACTTCTTATGGCCATTCCTGGTGCAAAGATATCAACAGTCTTTTTTCCATAGTTTGAGAAGTAGGCCATCTCTTTATAATCGAAAGAGGCACCAACGGATAAAATATTATTCAGTCTCACAGCACTAGGAAAGTGAATGTACTTGTCGGAGTCATTCTTTTTATTACCAGCTGAGAAGACAAAGAGTGTGTCAGGATAATTTTTAAGAATATTTGTAGTTTCTCTTATAAGCTTATTCATGAACTTCTTTGTTTCATCGAATGAGTCGGATTCACTCATCTCATGATGAAATTGCTTTTTATAATAGCTTTTCATTCTGTCTTGAATACCTTCAAAGCTTTGACCAAAAGAACCATTTACAACACTTGCCTTAGAAGAAGCATAATCAACTCCAAGTTTGAACTTATTTAATTGCCAGGCAAGAAAACTGTTCCAATAATTTTTAATGTGTCTTTTTTGTTCTTTTATATTACTAGAGCTAGTCCTTTCAAAAGATGGCGCCAGGGCCGGTCCATATTCAGCACTGCCTAAGTAGGTAATGGAGATTACCTCTATATCATTTGGATGAAGTTCTTTTGGAAGCATCTCTGTGTTTGCAGCAATTCCTGCTACGTGTGTTCCATGCATCCAAGAAACAAAATCACTTCTTCTCTTTTTTAAATCACTATCTTTTCTTAATTCATCGTATTCATCAGTCTCTACTTCTGAGATTGTTCCTAGTGACTTCTTTGCACGTAGAAAGTAATACCTCTCTATATCTTCCGTTAGATAGATCTCTCTAGTGAAGTCAAAGACTTCATTATTCATTTTTACGAAGTTCCAACCTAGGATATCGTCAATATATCCATTTTGGTCGTCATCTTTCCCATTCTTTTTTTCCACGTGATTGCGGTATATATTTTGAGTTAAGTCTTTATGTGTGTAGTCTACGCCATTATCTAGAATTGCAACGGTACTTGAGAAAGAGTTGATTGATAGAGCGGAGAGTAATATAAGTGTAAATAATTTCATTTAGAAAATATGCCAATAGGAAGGTCTTAAGTCATTTTGCGAGACGTTAAGTCATTGACTTTAGTTAGGGAAATTTTTAATTGTACAGACAATAGGGAAGTGATCAGATGGTAGTTGATATCTTTCATAAAGAGAGGTAGGTCTCGGATAGGGAGCACCTTCTTCGTTCTTATAGTTATAAAGGCCACTATGTTTGGCATCAATCTTTTTGTGAAGCATTTTTGGGACAAAAATATAGTCGAGTTGATGACCTTGATCTTTACCTTGTTTATCAAAAATGTGAATACTAACTCTAGCTTCCTTTGGCTCATTGATTACTTCAAGAACATCTTCAAGGTCTGTGGATTCATATATTTTTTGAAACTCTGGATCTGTTTCTTCTCTACAAGCTTTTCCGTTAAAGTCTCCTAAAAGTAAGATAGGGACCTTTTGGTGGTAGCGCTTATTTAGTACATTGTAGGTTTCTACTAGCTGTTTAAACTCTGCGGCCCTACGTAGTCTTCCTCCAAAATCGATTCCCTCTTTGTCGAGCTGACTCTTTAGATGAACTCCTAGCAGTATAAGAAAAGGCTTTTCACTACCTTCTTTAAATACTCTAAGCTCTGCTATATCTCTAGAAGGAAGGTGAGAGGGGTAAACACGCTTCTTTCCCATACTCATTTGATAGTGATTTTCTTTTTCTTCGTGAGGGTAGTTAAAATTGAGTGGTCGCCTCTTATGAGTAAGATGCTTAAAAGTATATTCACTTCCTTTTTTTATTAGGTAAGCAAGCTCAATTCCTCTTTCAGAGTTTCCAGGCATAAGTGAGTAGAGATAATTATTATCCAAGTAAACTTCAACTAGGTTTTTTAAAGAGTCTTCTCCACCAACTTCACAAAGAAAGATGATATCGCTATCAATGTCTTTGATGGCCTTTGCAAGTCTTTCAACTTTGTCTTTTGATTTCTCGTATTTATATAAAATATATGAATCTTCTTCACTATATGGAGGAAGGAAAAGGTTTTCAACATTGAATGCACAGATAGAGAATTTATTTTTCATTAGTCACAACTCCAGCCAAAAGCTAGTGTTTCATACTTTTTCTTTTTCTTATTCCATATAATCTTACAATAACTACCTTGGTAGAGATGTTTTATACTCGTTAGGTTGAGAAGCTCATTAGTTATTTCGTCAGTGCAGCGAACTTCACTTGGATAGTTCTGAACTTTTGGAACATTTTCAATAGAGACTTCTCCATTTACTTTTAATCTTAAGCCGTAATAGAAGCCTTCTGTTTCTTTTATATAAATAAGATCATCTCCATCTATTAGGATAGGGGCGTCGCCTCGTAAGACACTTCTTATTCTATTAGATTTTCTCGCTGTCATAATAACATTTGGAACGAGTAGGTCTTTTTCTTTCTTTAGAGAGTTTAAGTTTTTAGAAAATACTTCAATTAACTTTATAGATTCCAGCTTTTCATTATTATGACCCTTGCATGAGGAGTCCCATAAGATGAGGTCTTCATTCTTTTCTGCAGAGCTTCTACCCCAAACTGGAATTAGAGCTCCATAAGAGGAAGTAAATGATCGCATTCGCTTAATTTTATTGGGAGTATTTGATTTGGCAATTCCTGTCCACTGGTGCCTAATTAGGCCAATCTTTTTAGAACAGTTTGAGTTAGTAGGACACCCTAGGTTCTCATGTTCTGCCATATACGGCAGAAACTTTACCTCTGACGCAAATATAGTTGTAAAAAGTAGGGCCATGATTTTAAACATAGAGTAATTTTAACGGCGCTTAAAGGGAGCGTCTACATTAAAAAATTGATTATTTACAATAAGTATGATGATTCCAGCGGTATCCTTCAAGAAATCTTACAAAACCTGTATCATTTGCATCGTCATAATCGAGGTTAGAGTCATTTATAGACCACATCTTACTGTCCTCTAGAGATCCATTTTGAAAGTAGTTACCAGTGTTAGGTTCTGCGTAGAAGTATCCAAATGCTGCTCCACCTCTTATTTCTCCTGATCCACAATATGCTGCACCAAGTGATCTGATTTTAGAGTAGGCAGTAGAGTTTAGTTTTATCTCTCCAGTCTCAGGTACAAAGTCAGAATCTTCAAGACCGCCACCAGGTTGATCTTCTCCCATTCCATCTCCAGATACAAACTTGTTAAAGTAGACATTGAGGTTAGTTCCTGAAGGTAGCTTACATGTTCTTGCTGAGTCATCATCTGAGTCAGGTGCGTAACCACTACAGCATTGACCTGCATCTGTCGTTTCTTCCCCTAGGTTGAGACAACACATGAACTCATTATCTGACCATACTTGTGTTTGAATTATACCGTCAGCATTAACAACTCTATCATTAGGGTTTGCTTCAGTATCTAGTACAGATGTATCGTAGATTTGAGATATGCTTCTTCCATTATCATTTGAAGCATTATAATCAAACGAATTTGCGTCAAAGGCAGCTCTAGTTGTTTGGCTATATATTCCACCTACGAGTTGACTCTTGTCAGAATTACAATAAACGGGCTCATAAACAACTTGTGGAATCCCAAGTAACTCTAGTCTTGCTAACTTTGTAAGGTAATAGAGGTCATTTCCTGGCTCCATAGGGTAAGTCGAAGCGAGTTGAGTATTTTGATTCATAAATTCGATTTCAAGACCTGCGTAGTCAAAGTTGTTATCGTCTGTAGCGTCGTCTGGTCCACCTGCTTGTTCCGGTGAAATTCTAACATCTAGAACTACCTTTCCATCTACTTCTCTGAGACAGTAAGTGTTCTCGGCCTGAGCAGCTCCATCACAAGTTATTGGTGCTTTTGGTGTTAGAGATAGAGTAGTAGATGAAGAACCATCTTTAATTCTAGTAACACGTACATCTTGAATTAATCCTAGACTCGTATCATTAAGAACAGAAATATATGTAGGGATAACCACTCTAATCGCTAGGTGAAAGTCACTATTATGAAAATAGTTATATGGGCCTTCACTAGATAGGTTTTCAGCATGTCTAAGTGGAGTAGGCATATAAGGAATATCTGTGCTTAACCCATTAACTTGTAGAAGAGTCCCACTACTAGGGTTTTCATCAGGGAGAGTACTTAGAACTAAGTTTGCAACAGATATTGCTGTTGGTGCAGTGACTTCAAACTCATTTGATTTAACAATTGGGTTTTGAATACAACCGCCATTATCTGCAGGTGATTGGCATAGTTTTGAGAAGTCACCATAGTAGTTTTCACTGTTAACTCCGAGGTCTCCCTCAGGGTCGCTAGTAAATTGAAGTTTAGATTGAGTATTCAAGCAACCAAAGTCATTTGGATTGATATTTAGTCTACTTGAGTTAGACCAATCATTTGTTCCATCTGCAAATTTTCTTACCCATCCACGTCCACAACATGTTCTTTGGGCAGTGTCGTTAATTGTTTTCCACTGAAATGCCTTAGGAGCAGAGTTGGCTGCAACGATAGGAGCTTGATGTAAGTCTTCTAGAGCGGTTTCTGAACTCATTGCTGTAGATATTGCTGCAGCATTATTATCTTGAGCAGTAACTATAGAGTAGCGTGAGTATCTCCCAGCTGCTGATGGTCCATTTTGTGGGTATCTCGTTACCGTTAATTCAGATCCAGCATTATTACTTGAAACATTGCTTGGGACAAGAGATGTAGGTCCTTCAGTAAACATTGTTATTGTTGCACCTGTCTCTCTACAACATCTGTTAAGAGACATATCGTATGTGTCAAAATTATCACTTGTAAAGCTTGGCTTAGGTTGAGCTTGTCCACAAACTAGTCCTTCTTGCCAAAATTTATGTTCAGCTTCAGTATTTCCAAAGTGAGTTTGATCATAGAAGAGAGCAGTCTCTGAATGAAACTTTCCTGGACCACAATCTAGATCTGTTTGACATACGGCTCCAGCTTTTCTTAAACAAGCATTTTGAACAATCCTTGGATCTACTAGAGAAGGAAGAGAGTTTATATCAGCAGCTTCTATTTCAAAAAATACTGATTGAAGACTTCCATTGATAGTGGAAACAGATTCTGCTCCACACATATTTTGCTCGTTAATATCTTCAATTTGTGGAGAGTCTACATAGTCTCCGTCTTCATCAATGACAGGGCAGGCTGCAGCTCTTAACATTCCGTTAGTAGCGCTAGAGTCACAAGAAGAAATTTGATTGATGTAATCTGTTCTTCCCTGGTTATCTTTTGTTTGCTGCATTTGTTCTTGAGTAGGCTGAGTTATATCTTTACCTGGTCTACAGACTCCAATATCTCCAAGTCGAACATCTGACTCATTGTTTGAGAAGTATGCGGCTATATTGTGTTTTATTTGAGTCTCTACTATATTTTGTGGAGCTTGAGATAGGTCGTATGAAATAGTGCCATCGGCATTTACTTTTAAATTAGACTCTAAAGATTGAGTATCATTTCCACCTAGGTAGTACTTAGGTCTTCCAAGAACATCTGCTTCTTGCCCAAATAAGATATTAGAAACAATATTTGGTGATCTTATGACTTCAGCATTGAATTCTGCTTCATCCATTTTTGCGCAATAAAAATTTGGGGCACATTGAAATAGTTTTGAAGCTGTTCCTAAGTCAGTTCTAGACGTAGAACAAAGAGAGCCTGAACCTCTATACACACATCTCTTACTTGATGAAGTAGAAGGTTGAGTTCCAAATATTATTTGGCTAAATGAAAGGGAGTCATTTTCTTCTCCAACTTTTTCATTTCCATTAAGATCAAAGCTAGGCCATTTTGATCTATGCTGACTAACATCTGCACATGCATATTCCCAGCCCAGTTTTGTAATACAGTCACTGTCGACATTACA
This sequence comes from Halobacteriovorax sp., assembly GCF_041587335.1. Taxonomy (GTDB): domain Bacteria; phylum Bdellovibrionota; class Bacteriovoracia; order Bacteriovoracales; family Bacteriovoracaceae; genus Halobacteriovorax. The sequence continues at coordinate 1,476 of NZ_JBFGYP010000059.1, read as the reverse complement.
TTGGTGTGCCTCTTGGCAAGAAGCTCCATAGTTTTGACGTGCATCATCTAGAGTTAGGTTAGGGTTATAGTCGTAATCAGCTGCAGTGTCACCACCTTGATCTGTAACTACGTTCACTAGAATATCTGTCTTATCTGCAAGGTCAGCGAACGCTCCATTTATTGCTAAGTAGAGTTTAGTAGAAGTAGAAGTCACTCTTCTTCCTTTACCGATAGCGAACCAGTTTACACCATTGAAAGATCCAATTAGAGCACCCTTATTAAATCCAAACCAGTCTCTTTGATAACCATTTGCATAGAGAGCGGCTTGAGTAGTGAGTCTATTCATTCTTTGTGTTGTTAAATTAGTATTCGGGTTATGGCTAAATGGGATCATTGTTGGTGGAAGCCAACATGCTCTACCAAAGATTGTATCTTCATAGTTTCCAGAGTTTGTATTATTGCTATAGCTATCTCTTGAAGTCGTATGTCCAACTGATTGAAGTCCTGTTCCGTAGTATGAAGATGGATGAGACTTAAATGTTGAAAACCACGAGTCATCAGCACACTGAGGACATGGAGTGTAGTAACCACTATTTACTGAAATAACGTAGACCTGGTCAAATTCAACATCTAGCTGTGTTGCTGGCATTGCTCCAGTCAATTGTGCATTCATTGGACCTAGTATCGCATTCATACTGAACTGAGTTGGGTTAGGGTCTGTCTTACTTGAAGTATCTGTATAGGCAAATGCCTGCCCTTCTTGAATTGTGGAAGTACTGCTTATCTCCGTAAGATCATCCCAAAGTTTTCCTGTAGTATCAAAAAATCTATGTGGAACACTTCTAACTGATACAGGCTCATTTAAGTATTGCACAGGAGTAGGGTCACTTGGAGCTGCAGGAACCTTACATATTATTTCTATTATTTCATCGTTATCATCTAGCTCTGCTTGAAGTCCGAAGTCAGGACATTTTGTATCTCTATCTTCTTCTGTCGCTTCACAACCACACTGATCCCATACATCATACTTTATTGTAGTGTAAGCAGCTTCATCATAAGTAGGTTCACAAGCTGAGTAATCTGCACCACCTTCATTCTCCGCTCCAGTAAGACAGTTATACTGTTTTAGTAAGGCTTGAAATCTATCATCGGCACCGGCATCTGGGTCTGTAATAACAGGATCAGATGGAGTAGGTCTTACAATATTTGGACAGATAAAGTAAATATTTGGCCACTTTAAAAAATTAAGAGAATCAACTTCTACCTCTGCTTTTGCCTGTAAGTACTCTGTACTTGAGATATCTACATTTGGCTTTATTGCAGCATCATTTACACATTGGCCATCAAGACAACAGTCGAGACCTTCAGCAGCACATTGTGAGTTACTACAGCTGCTCACTGGATCTGTTGTTGTATTAGCAGGATTTATTCTAAGGTTTGTTGTTGCAAGTCCTGAGAATGCAGATTCAATTCTTGTGCTATCACTAATTGCAAG
>NZ_JBFGYP010000058.1:0-18511 GCF_041587335.1 Halobacteriovorax sp. | reverse complement strand
CCAAAGAAGTTCTTGGCCGTGTTCTTTACAATATTTTGAGATGACTTTAGGCCTAGAACAAGCTCAGAAAGATTAATTTCATTTGTTGGAGAATAAGTATTTAGAAGTGTTGTCACTAAGTCAGCTTTGGTACCAAGAATGATCTCATTTAGATCTTGATCTAGTAGATCATTTGCAAGTCTTGCTTCTAACTCATAACTAACCATATCTCTAATCTTATTGAAGTATACGTTATTACCTCTTTCAGCTAACTTTAAAATTTTTGTAATACAGGAAGTTATTTTGAAACTTTTCTCTTCTTCAGCATCGTTGAAAATAAAAGTCATTAACTCAGTATCATTTCTACACTCAGCAGGTAAACGGTCCTGACTAAGAGTTCTAGGTTCAAAAGTTTCTTCTATTAAGCTAATCACACTTTCAGTAAGCTTCTTTGTTTTAGATATATTTATAATTTGAGGGTAGTACTTATGAAGGATAGTAATACTGCCATCTCTTGAACATCCTCTACTTTGATTACTACAACCAAGTTCTGTTAAGAATTTCATTATTCTATCAGCATTCTCAGATATCATGATGAGCCCAGAGAGAGCATTTGTCTCTCCCCTAATATCTCTTGTCGCTCCTACGATTACTGAAAACGCATCAACAGAGATTGTTCTCGCTCTATCCTGATTTACGACTCCTAAAACATCTTCAACAACAAGTAGAGAGTTTGCAATTGCTCCAGTCCACTTACTAAGAGAGAGCTCTATTCCTAATTTTCTGACGTATTGAATAAGTGTACAATTGTCATCATCACATCTTGGAATCGAAGTAATACTTGGATCAAGTAATTGAAATGGCATTAAAGAACTATCTCTAGTAACAAATATAGGGTTTTCAATATCAGAATCTGAAGATGTACTCCCCCAACTCGATGGATTGGGAGTTAAAGTTGGTGATGACATAATTGAAACCAGACGATCAATACCAATGACAATAGCATCAGTTCTTTGAGTATCACTTGTTATCTCAGAGAACACTTTTGTTCTTAACGTTCCATATGTCTGTAGATACCTTTTAATTTTCTTTAGTAGCTCACTTTGAAGAATCGGCTTTTCTCTATTAACTAAGTCACCTTCAGAAGTTATTGCACTTCCAGCGTAGACTTCTTCTAACCAATGAGCGAGTTCAGAAATATGATTTTTTAAAAGTTTTAAACCTTCAAACTGAGGTCCATCAGAAATAGGATCATTTCTATAGCTATCAACAAGCTTTTCAGTGTCAATAGCTGAACAGTATTGATCAGTTAAAGCTTTGGATACACACCTTAGTGCTGCAGGCATTTGAACTTCATCAATATTTTCTAATAGTCTATTCTCTTTAAAGTGTTGAACAAATTGCCCCAAAGACCTTACAACCATCGCACCTGACGATAAGGCCAGGCTTGTCCCTGGCGCAGCGAAAGCAGAAGTAGCTAAAAGTGAGTTACTTAAAAGTGAAGATATTAAAGATACTTTAGATTGAAAACACTGAGGGTTTTGCGACCAAGTTCCAAGAAAGCCATCGACACTGTTTACAACCTGTCTTGCTCCAACTGCGTAGCGGCTTCTAAAATCACCAAAGCGCCCAAGCCCTGCCTGAGCATTTATAAGTGACGCTTGAGAATTTAGGATTTCATTAGTAAGAAATAAATCTTCCTCTTCAGTCAGAGCACCACTTGAAGCAAGAGAAGTATAAAGAGCAATCTTTTTTTCTAACTCAAGTCTCTGCTGTCTATCATCACTATAAGTCATATAGTTTTCATATAGAGAAGAATAATCAGAAGACATTCTCTCAAGCTCAACTGCTTGAAAACAACTTGAATTTTGATTGAGCTCTCTTACTACATTACCCATCATTTGAGCATGAACAAGTGAGCCTTGAACGTGTCCTGTTGTAATACTTGGACAAAGCGGAGAATAAGCTTTTAAAAGAGTTTCAGAAACTGAGAGATTTGCTTGAATATTTATGCTAAATAGCACTAAAAATAAGTATTTCATAGATTGGTCCAAGTAGCTTTTTTATGTGAAGGTATATTCCCCAAAATGACAACGATAGACAAGGCAATTCTCCCACCAAAAAGCGAACTTCTTGAAAGAGGTTTTGTAAAACTTCACCTAGAATTTCCAGAGGACTTTAGAGATGCAGTAACTAACTGTAATTGGGAAAAAGTAGATGCTCTCATCTTTGATTACTTAAAACCTAAAAATATTCTAGGACACTTAATCTCCAGTTATCAACAGTTTAACTATACCGAACATATTATTGCTATCAGAGATGCTCTCACCGATGAAGATGGAATTTGGCATGATGATGGGTCTAGAGATATAGCTTTCACATGGTCCTTGAACGATGACTGCACCTTAGAGGGTGGAGAACTACTATTTAGAAAGAAGGGCCTTAATGATCACCATTCAATCACTCCCCCTAAGGCAGAGACTCTCATTATTTTTCTTACTGGCAAATTTGGTTTTGAGCATAAGGTAAATAAAGTAATTAAAGGAAAGAGAAAGACTATTGCTGGATGGTGCAGTATTGAAAAGCCGAATTGGCTCTAGCCTAAAGAGATCTTAAGTTAACTTTCCACTAAGCTTACCGATAAAATTAGTTAATGAGTATAATTTTAAAGTTAAAATCTATTTACATGTGCTTTTTTAGTTGGATTCTCTATCCAACAAAGAAGCACGATAGGCTCCATCAGTACAAAGTACATGTACTAATTGCCACGACATTCTTTACTGGAATATTGATGTGGGGTTATGCTCTTACTGCATATAACTATATTGACCATATAAGTATTAAATATACTGGTTTCGCATATGCTGTAGTTCATCTCTACACTCTACTCTGCTATAAAATAACAGGGTCTCTAGAGAAATCTATTTATGTAATGCTCATTCCAGGTGGGTTATTTCAATCGCACTTCTCTATTTTATCCGGTGGTTTTCTAAATCCTATCTTAATGTGGATTGCAATCCTTCCCGTTATTGCAGGAGTACTCACAGGAAGAAAGCACACCCTTATCTGGATTGCACTGATCTTTACAACTGCAGTAACAATTTGTGTTCTTGACCTAGGGTTTGGATACTTTCAAACTGATTACTTAAATCATTCAGGACTACTAATAACTCAGGCCTTAACAGTTTTTGGTATGATTATTCTTCACTCAGGTTTAACAGTTATACTATTAAAAATTCGTGATATTAGTGAAGAGCAGTTTCGCAAGAAGGCCATTTCCAAACAAAACCTACTGCGCATACTTGCTCACGATGTATCGACACCGCTTACGCTTATTCAAAATAATACTTTATTTCTAGAGAAGCTCTTAAGAAAGAATCAAATTGACGATATTGACAAGAAGAAGTTTGAAAATAAAGTAGTATCCACAAATAAGTACTCTCAAAAGATTTGCAATGTCATTAAGGCCGTCAGAACAATGGAGGCCTTTGAGTCTGGTAAGAAGGAAATTCATCTAGAAGAGATCTCATTAAAAGAGTGCATAGACGGAAGTATTGATATGCTTGGCCCTTTTCTAACTAAGAAGAGAATTACCATTCACACAGAGTTAAAAGATATTAAAATCCTAGGTATAAAGACAATTGTAGAGCACCAAATATTGAGTAATATCATCTCTAATTCAATAAAGTTTTCTCAAGAGGACTCAGAGATTCAAATATATTCAGAGATTGATGAAACTCATGTTTCAGTTTTTATTAAAGACCAAGGTATTGGCATACCTAAGACTATTCTAAATAGACTATTTGATCCTCTCGTTATGATTTCAAGACAGGGAACAAACGGGGAAAGTGGAACTGGCTTTGGAATGCCTATTGCTAAGAGATGTATTGATCTTCTAGATGGAGATATCTCAGTTGTGAGTAAGTCACAGAAGAGCTCTCCCAATGACCATGGAACATGCTTTAAGATTACTTTTAAACTACCTGAAGATAACTCGATTGATAAAGCCTCATAACCACCTGTTTTTACGTAAAACCTCTCAATTCATGTCCATAAAAATTGCGTAAGTTTAGAAAATTGCGCTTGAAATCTAATAATTTGCAGTATATATTAGCGAACCTATAACGAATGATTATTAAAAACTGAATGCTGAGGCGTACAGACAGAGGGTTTAGATATGGCACGTGTATGTGATTTAACTGGAAAGAGAAGATTAGTTGGAAACAAAGTTTCTCACGCTAAAAATAGAACAAAAATGACTCAAAAACCTAACCTTCAAACGAAGAGAGTTTTTGATCCAGAAACTGGTGAAACGATCAAGTTAAGACTTTCTACAAGTGCTATTAGAACACTTGATAAAGTTGGATCACTTTCAAAGTTCTTAAAAAAATATAAGCACATGTTCCAATAAGAGAAATTATTTACTTATATTGGTGGCCTTCAAGAAATTGAAGGCTTTTTTTTGTGCAGAATAAATCAAAAATAATGGCAGTAAGAAATGCGGTCCTCGCATAATGAACTCGTGTCCAAGTGAAGATAAGGTATGTGAGAATCCAAAGACAGATTCTTCGCCTACTCTCGCAACACTAGTAAGCAGTCCCCAAGCACAACAGAAAGTTAAGGCCCAATGATCTAGAATGGGTATAAAGAGTAGCGCTGCTGCAATAAAGTCTAAACTTCCCATAATCTTTAAGAAGATTAGAGCAGTACTTTCAGTACAGCCTAAAATATTGATGACCATATCTATAAAGTTACCAGGAACAGGAAAGATCCCCAGAGCATAAGAGCCATGACCTATAAAAGTTAGAGCAACGGCGACTCTAATAAATAGAACTAAGCGGTCCGACTGGGCCTTCTTCCAAAATAGAATTAAAGCGAATGGAGAGAACATCTGAGATGAGTACTCAATAAACTGTGCCGGAACAAAGTACTTGGTGGCCATATATAGAAGGCTAAGAACAATGAGGTAGAGGCCACTGAGTAGAAGAAGCTTCTCCCCTTTCTTATAATTAAATACAGCTATAAGTGAGGCAACAATTAGAAAAACTCCGACTAAGATCACTGAGTAGTTTATATACCTGTCAGTCAGAGGACTTGTGACATAGTCAGTCCACGACCATCCAAATAAATTAAATACAGGAGCAAGTAGAGATTCATTCCAAAGAACAATCCTATAGGGAGCATCATAGAATAGATGTTGAAGCCCTCTACCAAAAAGCACAAAACAAGTACTAAAGCGAAGAATTAACTCTAAAACTCTTTCATGCTTCATTCAGTCGTCCTAATTTCTACTTTCAAGAGTTACGACATCACCTTCACTAGGAGACCACACTCTTAAGTTACGAGGTAGACTAAATCTATCGTCGTCTAAAACAGAAGAAACTTCATCAGCATTATCTACTGCGATAGTTCTCACATCCATTTTTTCACTGTCTAAGTGTATCCATTTAAATTGGTTAAAACTTCCTGAAGACCTTGTCCAAGACTTATCATCATTATTTTCTCTTAGAGGAGCTCCCCAACAACCCTCACCAACATAGACAGTTCCACGTTCATCATCTCTGACAAAACCTTCTTCATGTCCAGTCCCAAAGCTTGGACGAATTGGATACGTTGTTTTAACGGTATGTGAATCAGACTCAACAACTAAGTCCATTCCATACTTATAGAAAACTGGTGCCCAAGCTTGATATAGGCGATCATTCTCACTTTTCTTCTTAGTATGTGGTCTCATTGGTCTGTGATAGAGCCCTATTTTCCAAATAGAGTTTTGACTTCTTTCTAAGTCATTTTTTAGCCAAGTTAGTTGATCGCCATTTAATGAGGATTCAGAATTTAAAACATAGGTCTTTAAAAGGTTTCCAGCAAATGGAAGAGAATAATAAACACCTTCACTAGTATCAAAGAGCTTTGAGATAGTAGCATTTGATCTTTCATGGTTTCCTCTCGCTACAACAACAGGAGTGATTCGACCGTCTTTTGCAATTGTGTGTTGCCAGTCACTAAACCAGTTCTTCCATTGTCCTGAAAAGTCTAAACTCGTCATATCACCGCCAAAGAGAACAAAGTCGGCCCTAAGCTTTGATACGAGTTTATTTGCTGCAACTCTTGGAACTCTATTATTTCTAGAGTCTCCTCCAGCAATGATGGATAGTTTCACATTTTCATTATCATCTATTGTTTTGAACCAATATCTCTTTGAGAGATCTCCCTTAGAGGTTTTGATGACAAAGTAGTACTTAGTAGCTGGAAGTAGACCTTTCAAATGCACTACGGCATTGAACATTGATTTGTGAAAAATAATCTTCTGAACTTTCTCCTGGTGAGAATAGTTATCTATATTTAGGCCATGATCAACATTATCATAGTAGAGTACTTGTCCCTTACCTAGTTCAGACTTTGTATCCCAGATAATTTTCATGGTTGTTGAAGGGTCCTCTGACCATGTAAGACGAACTTTAGATACCGTATCTATTACCCATGGCCATCCATTAACCATAAAGCTTGAGCAACTTAAAATTATTGCCAAGATAGCTAAATTCCTTTTCAGCATATATATCTCCTTCATTGATATGAAGATATGTTACCAATGTGGCCCATTCAATGTCTAGTAATTCGAAAACTGTGGACCCTCTCAGGTCCACAACTTATTAAACGACTATTTTGGTAGGTTTTCCATCATCACCAAGAGCAACAAATGAAAAGCTTCCCTCTAGTGCAAGCTCTCTAGAGTCCTCTAACATCGCCTCTACAAAGACTTGGACCTGAATCTTTATACTAGACCTACCGACTTGTGTAACAGTCCCTACGAGCTCAACAATAGTTCCTGCAGGTATTGGTTTTTTAAAGTCTAATTTATCTGTAGAAACAGTTACTACTTTTAATCTGGTAAATCTTGTTGCAGTAATAAATGCAACCTCATCCATCCAGAGCATAGCTGTTCCTCCAAAGAGGGTGTCATAGTGATTAGTTGTGTTGGGGAATACTGCTTTTGTAACGCGTGTTTTAGATATACGCGCTCTCTCTTCATAATTTGAAGTCATAGGTTACCTCCACGGGTAAAAGAATTTTAGTGATAGAGCTCGGACTATAACCGTTGCGGGACAGCGAGGTATTTCACCTACTTCATCTATCTAGTTGGTGAAACTTTAATTTGTTTTTGTCAGAAAGACCAATAAAAAACCCCACTTTCGTGGGGTTTGGGCGTAATTTAAATTATAGGAATAAATCTAAATTTAGTATTGAACGTCTACAGAGTCGATTACAAATCCCCATTTAGAAACTGATCTATCTGACTTAAAAGTAACAGTCATAGATTCACCTTCTACGTACTCAGAAGCATAATCTTCTTTTGCACCAGAAACTTTTTCAGCAATAGCTCCAGAAGCATCAGCTACTTCAAGAACATCGTAACCAGTTTCAAGATCTAACTTTCTAACTCTAAGTCTAATAAACTTAGCTCCTGGAAAGTTAAAAGTTCTTGATTCAGTAATGTCGTTACCATATGGGTGAGCTGATTCCCAAACTTCATCAGTATCAACAGTTTCCCAGTTGCTTGGGTTTGGCATATTTCTAACAGGAATTGTATTTGTTAGAAGATTGTAAGCATTTAATCTACCAGCATTAATAGTTTTTCCTCTAAGAGCAGAAAGTGGCTCAGAAGTTGCCATTAGTCTATTTCTTAATTCTTCAACATCCATTCTTCCTTCTTGAGCAATTAAAAGTCCAATTGCACCAGAAACATGTGGAGTTGCCATTGAAGTTCCCGAGTAAGAAGCATATCCACCATCTTTAGTAGTTGAAAGGATATTGTGTCCTGGAGCTGCAATATGAACAGTGTTTCTACCGTAACAAGAAAAGCTTGCTAGAGAATCACTAGAAGTTGTTGCTGCTACAGAAATTACGTTTTTAACTTCGTAGTTTGAAGGATAGTGAGGTCTTGCATCATTATCAGTTGAAGAGTTACCTGCAGCTGCAGTGAATACGATTCCTTTATCAGCTGCTCTTTGAATAGCATCTTCTAAAGCTTGAGAGCGTCCTCCGCCTCCCCAAGAGTTTGACATTAAATCAACATTCATCTTAGTAGCATAATCAATAGACTTAATCGCACCTTCAGTAGAGCCTGAACCATTGTCAGCTAAAAACTTAATTGCAACAAATTCTACGTCGGCCATAATACCAGCTACACCAATATCATTATGTGAAGCACCGATTGTCCCAGCACAGTGTGTACCATGTGAGTGACCATCTCTTGGGTCTCCATCATTGTTAGCAAAGTCATATCCGTGAATATCATCAATATATCCGTTACCATCATCATCAACGCCTGGCTCACCATCTAGCTCAGCTTGGTTTACCCACATCTGATCTTTAAGGTCTGGGTGATTATAATCAATACCTGTATCGATAACAGCAATTCTTACTCTTCTATCACCTTGAGTTAAAGACCATGCTTTTAGTACGTCAATATCAGCACCAGCTACACCAGCAGAACCTGCAGGATCATTTGAACCTGTATTTGATAATCCCCAAAGTTGACCAAATTTTGGATCAATTGGAGTGTATGCATCTGACTCAACAGTTAGTGGAGTAGAAATATAAGGATTAATATCGAAAGTTGGAACTGGCTTTACGATTTCATAAATAAAGTTTGGCTCTGCATATTCAACATTTGGGTTATTTGCAAGAAGAGAACTCATGCTCTTCATTGACTTATTTCCATCAAACTTTACAACGTATAAAGTCTCTTCAGATAAATCAATTGTTCTATCTAGTTCAACACCTAGTGACTTAAAAGAGTTAAATGTACTTTTTTCTGAACCAGCTTTCATCTTTACGATCATTTCACCTGGTACATACTTAGCTGCCATTCCTGACGCAGTCATAGCAAAAGCTGCTGCACCTAACATTATATGCGATTTATTCATTCTCCCTCCTTGGAGTACAAACGGTTCATACTAAACCGGACTGAATTACATAGTTACTTAGATAAATAAATATATGTTTTAATTATTAGTTCTCTGTTAGGAATAAAACTAGAGGTAATAATTACCATTGTACTCTAACCTCCCATTCCATCCTGAAATGTGAGAAAATGTTAGTTATGATTTATAACAATTCGACAGATCCTGTATTTATTAAGAAGATTTCCCTCAAAATTTGGACACTCAAAGATGAGGTAAAAGCTGTTATCCAAGAGAATATAAAGAACTCTAAAGATGACCACTTAACTATTGATGAGTTGAAAAAAGAGTATTGCACTAAAAGAAATATAGTTGAAAATGTAATTCCAATAAAGCCAGAAGAAGGCGATCTAGATACAGGTGAAGACGAAATGGCAGCTGCAATAGCTGCTGCTGAGGCAGGAGAATCGCCCGAAGAGGAAGAGGCTTCAGCAGAAGAAACTCCATCAGAGGAAAGTGCTGAAGAAGTACAAATCATTCAGAGATCACCTATATTAAGTGATGAAGATATCTCAAGTGGTAAAACAATTCTTGCAGAAGTTGCAATGGATAGAATTTACTTCTTTAGTAATAAACCATTCTTAAATGGACAAAGTATTGTCATAGAATTTTTAATACCTAAACGATTTGTAATGAATGCTAATATTGTTTTTTGTCGTGAATATAATATGAAAAGTAGAATCATTTCAAAGAATAGACTCCCCTACAGAATTGGTGCAGATTTCTCATTTCTTAAAGAGGGAGAGAGAACACTATTAAGACAATTCATTCATTCAATTGAGCCAGAAATACCTGAAGCTCCAGTTATTGAATCAAAACCAAAAGAAGTTGAAGAAGACTTTGATGAGTTTGATGACTTAGATCTTTAATTTGAAACTGATTCGGCCGCAATAGCAAATTCTTCAGCTCCAGCGGCCTTAGCAATATCCATAACCTCTACCGCCATTCCAAGCTTTGAACTCTTATCTCCTTCAAAAATCACAAGTTTTGTATTCTCACTCTTTAAGGATTCAGAAATTCTTTGTTGAAGATCATTCCATTCAACAAATTTTCCCTGTACAGAGACTTTACCATTTTCACTCATAGAGACTAGAACTGAAGCTCCATCTTTTGTCTCAGTCTTAGAAGCAGTCTTTGGTATGTCTATATCTAAACCAGACTCTAAGGAAACAGAAGACGTCACCATAAAGATAATGAGTAGAACAAGCATAATATCTATAAGAGGGGTCATATTTATATCAGCTATGATCTCGTCATCATCTTCATTTTCAAATTTAATTGACATGCCTGACTCCTAGATTAAATCCATAAGATCTTGCATTCTATTTCTAATTTCAGTGTTAACTCTAGAGAGTCTATTTTGAAAATAGTTATAAAGAATAACGGCCATAACCGCGACAACAATTCCTGCGGCCGTGGCAATAAGGGCTTCAGAGAGACCACTTGCAACAACTGTAAATCCACTCTTTCCAGAGATTGCAATAGATTGAAATGATTTAATAATCCCTACAACAGTTCCAAAAAGTCCAATAAATGGTGCAGAGGAACCTATTGTACCTATTATCCATAAAGACTTCTTGAGTCCCTGTTGGGTTTCAGTAAGTCTTCTCCCTACTCTCATCCCCCATTGTTCACGTTTCATTCCCTCACCTTCAAAGAGAGTTAAATAAGAGCGACTAAGTAATGGATGAATACTATGAGAGAGACCCTTAGCTTCATCGAACTTCTTTTCAGTTAACAGGGTCTGCCCCTTAATAAACATGAGATCAATATCTTTTTTTAGGTTGTTTAAGAAACGTATTTTTTCGAATGTAACAAACCATACAACGAGTGAACAAATGAGAAGTGGGTACATGATAAAACCACCGGCATTAAATAATTCAAACATATTTTATATCCCTGCTATTTCTAAATATAAGTGAGTAATCATCTCTATACTTACTCAATATATCAAGTTAGAATAATTTTAAATCTATGAATTAAAGAGGTTTCAGTGCTGGTTAAAATTTCGACAGATCGCACAAGATCGGCTAATTTTCTTATGTTAATGTTTGCAATAGTTTTAATTATTGGAGGGTTAGCAAGTGAGTTCTTTCAGGCCCCATTAAGTCAAAATACTGCCTTAAGTAGATATCAACTATTGATAAAACCAGAACAAATAGACCAAATTGAATCTATCCAGCTGGACAATAGGCTTGGAGAATTCAAAATTAATAAAGACAAGTCTAATCAATGGACTCTAACATCTCCAAGAAATCTTCCTAGTAACACTACGACAGTTGCAAATATTCTAAATAATTTAAAAGAGATTAAAATCAGACAAATACTTCCAAAGGATACAATTAATATCTCTAACTTCTCACTAGACTCTCCACTGATGAAAATAAAAATCACCTACTTTGGAGGTAAGGAGAATGTTTTAAATATTGGTTTAGTAAATCCAATTGATAACTCTACATATGTTACCTTTTCAAATAAAGAGGCCATTTATCATGTCGATGCATTAAAGACATCGATGGAGGGTTTAAGTCTATCTAACTTTATTGAGCCAAGAGTTTTCACTCAGGAGCTAAGCTCTATAGATAATCTTAAAATCTACAGAGGAAAGATTCCTTCAACAAATCTAAGACTATCAGTTAAGAGCGAAGGAGATCGTTGGCTTGATCAGAGTGGTAATACCTTAGAGCCAAAAGATGTAGAAGATTATCTAAAAGAAATTTTAAATTTGAAGTCTGCACTAATTCTAGATAAGAGAACAGAGAAATTAGATGATGCTCTAGAGAGATACTTTGCCCGACCAAGCTACACTGCAGAGATTATGAATAAAGACGGTGAGAAGGTATTTTATGAAGTCTCATACCTAATTAATAGTCTTCCAGATATCAAAATGGAAAAGAGACAAACGTTCATAGTGAAGGCCTCTAATAGACCTCACCCTTATGTAATAGAAAAACAACATTTAAATATGTTTAGTAAATCTCAAAGGTCTTTTAAAAAGTTATCTATTAAGAAGCTTTTTTATTAACAATCTTAGAGTTTGACGGAAGAGAAGTTTCTTTAACTATCTTTGCAGGATCAACAAAGACCTTTATAAAATTCTCTATAATTATTGAATTGTACTTAGATACCTGTTCTCTATCAATTAAGATTTTCTTCAATGCTCCTGGAGGGTCTAACTCTCCATCAATCATTGTGTGAACAAAGTCATCTGCAAGACAAACAATATTTGCAAGAGTTAATATACTCGTTCCCTTTTTCTTGTACGGGAAGCCTGTGCCATCATAATTTTCATGATGCTGAAGAATGATTTGCTTAACAGAGTTATTAATCATTCTATTCTCTTCAATAATTTCAACCCCTAGTTGAGGATGCGTCATATAAAGAGCATATTCATCGTCTGACATATCAATCGGTCTCTTATTCAAAAGCTCCTTTGGAAGCTTCATTTTACCTATATCATGAAAGAGGCACGCTAGTGCAGTTGCTTCAATTGTTGTTTTAGACTGCCAATCAAATTGTTTAATTATAGAAGTTGAAAATAATGTTACAAGGAAGGCATGTGTAAAAGCTGTTGGGTCGAACTCTTCATAGCTTTTTAAAACCTTAAAGAGACTCTTATCATTTTCTACTAAGTTGTATATGTTCTCACAAACTTCTTTACCTTGGTCCACTACTTGGGGCTTCATTCCTTGGGTATAAGCTTCTTGAATATACTTATCAGCAACGTTTCGAATCATCTTAACTTTTGCTTCAGCAGGAATGTTTTTATTACCTATAAGCTTTTTAGCTAATTTATTATGGTACTGAATAAACTTTCTTCTATCTAGATTATGAAAGTACAAGTGTTCTACTTTTTTCTCATTTCTATACTTATCAATTCTCTCTTTAGAAAAAGTATCCCCAGCGTGAAGTATTTTGATATATCTATTTGACTTGAGTTTAATAAAGACATCAAAGAGAACAGCTTTTGATGAATAGAAATCATCAATTCTCACTTGAGTGAAGTCATCATCAGAGTTTTCAACTTCAACTTCTGCAGACTGCCCTTCTCGAGTTTTTATATTTTTCATGTAATCGCCAAGTGACTGATGTCCTTCAAGGACACCCTTGAGAGACTTCACCTCAAACGGTTTTACAAGAATTTCTACCATTGCATATTTTTTTAATTGATCTTCAGATGTTCTCTCTTCGTCATCAATAATACTTTGACTCTCTAGTATTACTAGCACTCTTTGACTTGGAGAATTTCTTTGAATGAACTTTAAAACTTGAAGACCACTATGATTCTTTAAATCGAAATTTATAATTACAGCAAAGAATTTATCATTATATAGAGCGAGTTGAGCATCCTTCCCATTAGAGACAGTAGTGACTTCATAAGACTCACTCTTTAGGAAATTTGATGCAGATTCAAGCCATTTATCACTTGGATCTGCTATAAGTATTTTAAGTGCCAACTCTAATTCCTCGCTAGAACAAATAGGTACAGTATTCTTATCGGCAATTTCTTAAAAGAATTGAAGGAAAAAAGAGATTTAATTTATGATAAACAGCTGAAATCATAATAAAAAGCCCACGAGAATCGCAGGCCTAATATTAAGATAATCAATTAGATCTAAGACCTACTTGATTTCTTTGTGGATCGTATGTTTCTTTAAGAAAGGATTGTACTTCTTAAGTTCTAGACGATCTGGTGTTGTCTTCTTGTTTTTAGTAGTTGTGTAACGAGATGGAGATTTTCCAATTTTTCTCGCTTCAGTACACTCAAGTGTTATTACTACTCTAGGTCCTTTAGCCACGTTTTCCTCCGGGTAATTATATCTAATACATCATTTATAAAATTTACGAATGCCAAAACTACTAGATTTTCGTTGGCATGACAACCTATAATTGATAAAAACAGTAAAAACACCAGGAATATAGTAGTGACAAAAGCAGCAACAGAGCTAACAAATGACAACTGGACCTTCGTCCATTATAAAACAGATCAATATAAAGCATTTATATCGATGGGAGCATCTCCAACATCCCTTGAAATTCAATACTTTGTAACTGTTACCGATAAAGAAAACACTGAAGTCTTCCAAAGTTCTCACGCAGAAATTGAAGAAGCCATTACAGATATAAACAAGAGATATGGACACTGGATGATATTTGACGCCGAGAACCCTCCAGAGGCGGATGGTTGCTCGAGCTGTAGCGCTCATTGAGCTTTGTATTTTACTCCCCAATCTCTTGACAAGTAGGGTAAAATTAGCGAAATTACACCCTCAAATAATTTAATATGTTCCTTGTAGCAAGCAAGGATAACAAAGGAATAATTATGAAAACAGGTATTCACCCAGAGTACAGAGAAGTTCTATTTTTTGACGTATCATGCGACAAAAGATTTGTTATTAAATCTACAATTGAAACTGACTTAACAGAATCATTTGAAGGTAAAGAATATCCAATGGTAAAATTAGATATTTCATCTGAATCTCACCCATTCTATACTGGAACTCAGAAGATCGTTGACTCTGAAGGACGTATCGAAAAATTCAGAAAGAAATTTGGTGGAGCATACGCTTCAAAACTTAAGAAATAAGTTTAATAAAATTTCAAATATTGAAGGCCACTCTTGTAGTGGCCTTTTTTATTTTCTATAAAAGTTTTACTCGAATATGATCTTTAGATAACTCTTTTATTACCTCATACTCAACGTCAATTCCTACAGATAGCTTTTGCATTTGCTTAACTTCTTTCTTTGAAAGACCACGTTTAACAACTTCAAAATTTGCAGAAACTAATTCCCCATCTCGCTCATAGCAAACTTCCCAGTCAAACGAGAACTTACTCTCTCTAAGAAAGCGTATCATTCTAGCTTTTTTAGACTCACACTTAACACTCGTAGTGTAGACATGTGCAATTAGAGGCATAACCTTTCTATCGAGTTTAACGATCTGTGAGAGCCGTTCAAACTCACTATCGTGAGTCATTCTCAGAACCTGGTGGCACCAATCCTCCGTGCCCTCTTCTATTTTTGAGGCAACAGGACATTTAGAGTTTATATTTGCGCAAGGATAGGCACAAGAATAACCAAGCTCGGCCATTGCTGTTCTAAGTTTTATAACTTCCTTAAAGACTTCACTGGTTCCAGGCTCAATCACAATAAGATTTCGTGGAGAATACTCCCCTACAATTTTTAGAAGGGCCTTAAGCCCCATCTCATTTAGAGAGTGTCCTAAAAGTAGAGTTTCACCATCAAAGTCAGCGGGTATAGATTTTTGAAAGTTAATTTTTTTATTCTTATATAACTCATTATTAATTTTAGAGGCCTGCTCTATCATTAATTTACTTGAGTCAACACCAACAACTTCAACTTTACCTTCAAAGTATTCATCGAGAGCAAATGCAAATGTTCCTGGACCTGTTCCAAGGTCAACAATACGAGAAGAACTTATATCCGCCAATAGTTCTTCATCTAGCATATCAAAAACAAAATTTAACTTAGGTATATTTGAAGGAAGATAAAAGAGTGTGTAAGCAGAGACCATATCACGGCTCATTACATACTCAGTTATTTTACTTCTATCTGAAGTAAATCTTTTTGAGACAAGTGATAAGTTTTTTACAATACTATGCTCAGAAATATTGGGCTCTAATAATGCTTTCTTTAATTCATTAAGATGAAATCTCATACTTTAAACCATTTTCCTGATTACAAAAAAGAAGAGGCCGACAATGTCGACCTCAGCATTAAGACTGCTATTTTTAGACGAAGCCCAATAAGTCCAAATTTAGCAAATGATAATTTAAGTACTTCCTTAAACCTCATTTAACTTATCGACGGCTCCGTAGTAACTTTAACTTAATATTACCTCAAGAGAGGTATTATCTCTCGTCTAAAGCTTTGTAATTACGTTCAGTTGGTCCAGTGTAAATCTGTCTAGGACGACAAATCTTAGCACTTGGATCTTCTCTAAGCTCTTTCCACTGAGACATCCAACCAGGAAGTCTTCCAAGAACAAACATCGCTGTAAACATATTCGTAGGAATACCAAGGGCCTTATAAATAATTCCAGAGTAGAAATCTACGTTAGGATATAACTTTCTTTTTACAAAGTACTCATCTTCAAGAGCTTCTTTCTCAAGTCCCTTAGCAATGTTTAAGAGTGGGTCATTAACATTTAGCTTTTCTAAAACTCTATCGCACTGAACTTTAATAATCTTAGCTCTAGGATCAAAGTTCTTATAAACTCTATGACCAAATCCCATTAACTTGAATGGATCCTCTTTATCTTTTGCTTTTTCTAATGCCTTCTCAGCATCTCCACCAGCTTTGCTAATTTCTTCTAACATCTCAAGAACAGCTTGATTTGCTCCACCATGAAGTTGTCCCCATAGAGCATCAATCCCACCAGAGATAGTTGAGAAAATATTTGCATGTGATGAGCCTACAACTCTAACAGTTGAAGCAGAGCAGTTTTGCTCATGATCAGCGTGAAGAATTAAAAGTACATCTAGTGCTTTCGCTACTTCATCATCAGCTTCACCAAACATCATATTTAAAAAGTCTTTGCAGTAGCTAAGACTAGAGTCAGATGCAATTGGATCTAAACCTTGAGAGTTTCTATATGATCTAGCTACGATTAACTTAACTTGTCCTAGAAGTTGCGCGAATAATTCTTCCTTATCATTATCAGTTGGATTTGGTCCAAGGTGATCTTGATAGTAAGCTGAAAGAGCAACTGTTGCACTTGAAAGTACACCCATTGGATGAGCAGTCTTAGGGAAGCTTGAAACCATTGCTTCAAGTCCTTCTGGTAGCTTGTTATAGCTAGCTACTTTCTTTTCGAATTCTGCCATCTGAGTCTTACTTGGAAGTTCTCCATAGTATAATAACCATGAAACTTCTAAGAAGTTTGAACTCTCTGCAAGTTGCTCGATTGGGTATCCTCTATATCTAAGAATACCTTTCTCACCATTTAAAAATGTTACAGAAGAAGTACATGAACCAGTATTAACAAAACCATTGTCCAAAGTAATATAGCCAGTTTCCGCTCTAAGTTTAGAAATATCTAAAGCTCTTTCGCCTTCACTTCCCTCTATTACGGGTAGTTCAATTGTCTTATCACCTAAATCTAGTTTTGCATTACCTGCCATATATACTCCTTTAAAAATAATTAAATACCAAAGATTAGAATCACTAATGTAAAATTATTGGGGTTCTTTTACTGCTCTAACTGGTCCTACCTATCACGTAAGTAGGTATAATGTCGAGCGCTAAGCGTCCAAAAGACAAATGTCTAGGCCGATGTACCGGACCAGGCCACTGGATCAGACTGCCAGGAATTTAACATTAATAGCTCTTCGGCAGAAATCAGATTTTGCTCAAGGGCCAAGTCAGTAATAGTTGAAAAATTAGTTAGACTAATCAATGGAAGCTTATACTTATCAAGAACTTCTTGAGACTTCTTCATTTCATAAGTAACTATACTTATAACTCCAACAGGCCTCAGTCCTACCTCTATAGCGGCCTGAATTGCGTCCTCTAAGCTCTTTCCTTGATTGATAAGATCTTCTACTAGAACAACAGACTGTCCCTCTGAGAACTTACCCTCGACTTGATTCTGTTTACCGTGACCCTTCGCCTTACCTCTTATATAAATCATTGGCTTGTTGAGTTCGTGAGCAATAAAAGCACAATGAGGAATCCCCGCAGTTGCTAAGCCTGCAAGTTGGTCATATTCCCACCCACTTTCACTTAACTTTTCTAAAAAATATTTCACAACTTTATTCCGCCCATCGGGGAAGCTTAAGATCTGTCTATTGTCACAATAAATTGGCCCCTTAAGGCCTGAAGCATAAGAGAAAGGGCTAGAGGGAGATAATTGAAGACATTCATTCTTAAGTAAAATATCTGCCACATTAATTGCGCAACTCATTAAAACCTCATTATGTAAGTATTTGTTAGACACAGGGTACGTTGACTTCTTTTTAGCTCAAAGTATACAGTTCGCCATCCCCACGGGTCAATAAACCAAGCAAAGGAATTCTATGTTTAAACTAATTTTTATTAGTGCCCTGCTTTTCGCAAGCTCACTAACACATGCAAGTGTTATACATTCAGAAAAATCTCCCCTCTTAACTGCGGCCAGAGGTAATTCAAAGTCACTCTCACCAGATAGTAACTTCTATAACCTAACACTAGATAAGAATGCACTAGGTCATCTCTTTCTTATGCAAACAGCAATGATCCAAGGTGTCCCATCACCTACTGGAAACCCACTTGCCTCTAAAGTTATATACTTCAAAAAAAGTGGACCATTCATTGGTATGTTTGAATCTACAACAGGAAAAGTTGTTACAAATTCAGTCTCTACTGAAATCCTACTAGCTAAATTCCCAATTACATCTGAGAATAATACTGAAATAACTTTTAACTTCGAAGAAGGAATGAAGACACTATTCTATAAAGGATCGTACTTCATTGCTCGCCCAGGATCAGACCCTTCAAAAGAAAGCACTTATAAAATTCTAGAGAGTTTTTTAAATAGAGTTGAACTAAAGAACCAATACGTATTTAT
>NZ_JBFGYP010000057.1:0-18601 GCF_041587335.1 Halobacteriovorax sp. | reverse complement strand
TCTTTATTTGGACTATCTGTTTCAAGGTTTAATCGACTATTAAACCTTTCATTCACACTTCAGCTTTTAGAAACAGAATCAAAAGGAAAAATTGTTGCTAGTCCAAAAGTAATTACTCAGAATAAGAAAAAAGCAATTATTTCTACGAAAGAAGTAACTTCATTTTCAAAATCACTATCTACTAGTACAACTGCTACAGAAGTTACATTTGAAGAGGCCGAGGCAAGTTTAAGTCTTGAAGTAACTCCTCAGGTAACGAATGAAGGTTCAATATCTTTGGAGCTTGATCTCTTAAAGCAACAATTTGGTACTAGGCCATCTGCATCAGCACCACCTGACAAACAAGAAAGAAGAGTATCAACAAATGTTTTAGTTGATAATGGATCGACAATTGTAATTGGTGGTGTGTATAACTATGAGAAGAGAGAATCTCACTCAGGAGTTCCATTTTTAAAGGATATTCCTCTTGTGGGTTGGTTGTTTAGAACACCATATGCTCCTGAAGTTATTAAGCAAGAGTTACTAATATTTTTAACTCCAAGAATTGTTAATCAAGAAGAAGCTGGAATAATAGAAAAATCATAAGGTTATATGGTACAGAAGAGTCAAATTTTAGATAAGTATTTAACAGCACTGGAGAAAGATCCTAAGTCTAGGGTATTTGCTCCACTGGCTGAGTATTATCGAAAAAGTGGGCTCTTAAATCAGGCCATTGAAACATTAAATCAGGGAATCAAGTATAACCCTGATTATGTCCTGGGTCATCTTGGGCTTGCGTTTTGTTATTTTGAAAATGGAGACTCAAAGAGATCATATGATATTTTGAGACCATTGATTGATTCAAATAGAGATAATCTTAGAATGCTAAGGCTATTTTCAGATACTTGTTTGGATTTAGGAAAATCTGAAGAGGCCCTTGAGAACTTGAAATACTTACTCTTTATAAACCCTAAAGATAAAGAGGCTGCCGAAAAAATTAAAGAAATTGAAGAAAGTAATAAAAAATTTGGTCCTATAAAGTTCAATCTCCAGGAAGTATTAAACGATACGAACTCTAGTGATGTAGAGACTGAAGGTGTGCAGTTTAATCTTGATGATTTAAATACTGGTTTAGAAAAAGAGAAGAGCATTGATGAATGGACGAAAGTTGATTTATCAAACGAGAGAGTTCAAGAAGACGAATTGGACTCATGGTCAATGAATGAAAGACCAAGTTTCGAAGAAGAGAAAGTTGAAGAAGAGTCTGTCGAAAGACACTTTAAAGTGGAAAGGCCAAAGTTAGAAAGTGCTCAGCCAAGTTCACCTGTAATAACTCATACTTTAGTAGATCTGTACTGCAATCAAGGTTACTTAGATAAAGCAAAGGACTTACTCGAGAAAATATTAGAGTTAAACCCCAATGATCTTAAAACAAAGCTTAAATTACAAGAGGTTGAAAGAGTATTAAATGACTCATTTGTAGATGATAGTGACTTTGATACAGATTCTGAAGATACAGATTTAGAAGATGAAGAGGAAATAGCCTTTTCTGGAAAAGAAGAAGTGGCCAAAGAAGATGAAGGTGACGAGCTCGCTGGTCGAAATAACTTGATGAATCTTTTTGATAAGAAGTTTAATAACTTTGAGATTGAAGAGCCTACTTTAAAAATTGAAGAGCCTATTTTAGAAATAGAAGAAGTTGAAAAAAGAGATCACGTAAAAGAACAGAAAATTAAAGAAATAAAAGAGGTTGAAGAGAAGCTATGGTCTTTCCACAGAGCTCTTTGCGCTAGGGCAAAAACAGTTTTATCTGTCTGATAGAACATCTTAAGACTTTACAACCTGCCATCGGGTTGGTAATTTGACGCATTATTCAATTTTGTAAATTTAGGTATTTGAGGCTACTTTATGGCAAAGAAGTTCATGGTTATAAATGGACCAAATTTAAATTTATTAGGCACTAGAGAGCCGGATGTTTACGGTAAAGAGACTCTTAAAGATATTGAAGAGTATACTCGTGATCAGTTAGGTACTATTCTTGAAGAAGAAGTCGAAGTTGAGTGGTTCCAATCAAATATTGAGGGAGAAATTGTTGAAAAGATTCAACAATTAATTAATGGTGAGTTTTGCTCATTGGTTATTAATCCTGCTGCATACTCCCATACATCAGTAGCAATTCTAGACGCATTAAAAATGTTAAATATCCCGATAGTAGAGGTTCACATGAGTAACACTCATCTGAGAGAAGAGTATCGTCAGCAAAAGTTGACGGCCAAAAGCTCGACTATCATAATGGAGGGGCTTGGAAAGAGGGCCTATTTATTTGGAATACTTTCACAATTATTAAAATAGAGGATTAGAGAATGGCACGTGAATTACAAACAACAGAATTAAAAAAAGGCGTAAGACTAGAATTAGATGGTAAGCCTTATCACATAATGAAAGCAGACTTTACTAATCCTGGAAAAGGTTCAGCGTTTACAATTTGTAAATTGAAGAACTTAGAAACAGGTGCTGTTTTTGATAGAACTTTTAAGTCTGGTGTTGGAACAGGTGTTTATGAGCCAGATTTAGAATTACTTGTAGTTGAGTATATGTATTCTGATCCAGATGGTTTTAACTTTATGGACCAAGCAACATTTGAATCAATTCATGTATCAAATGATCAGGTTGGAGATGCTGCAGGTTATCTTCAGGAAGGAATTAAATTAGATTTATTATTTTATAAAGGTAATCCTATCGCAATTGATTTACCAAACTTTGTCGTGTTGAAAATTGCCGAGACTGATCCAGGTCTTAAGGGTGATACAGCTCAAGGTGGAACTAAAGTAGCTATTATGGAGACTGGTCTTCAAGTTAAAGTTCCACTTTTTATTAAAGAGGGAGAGATCATAAAGATTGATACCAGAACGGGCGATTACATAGAAAGAGCTAAATAATAGGAAATTAATATGGATTTTAAAGAATTAGAAAAGTTTATTGCTATTGCTAAAGAAGCTGGAGCAAGTGAATTAAAGTATCAAAATGAAGATAAGAAGTTTGGAATATCATTTCCTGTCGCAGGAGCAACTCCAGTTTCGGCACAAGTTATGAGTGCTCCAGCTGCTGTACCATCAGCGGCCGTAACACCTTCAGCTTCAAAAAATGATGGATTGATTGATGTGACTTGTCCATTTGTTGGAACATTTTACAGAAGTCCTTCTCCTGAAGATCCAGCATACTCTAAAGTTGGGGATAAAGTTTCTAAGGGACAAGTTCTTTGCATTGTTGAAGCAATGAAGATCATGAATGAGATTGAATCAGATGTTGCTGGTGAAATCGTAGAGATTTGTGTTGAAAATGAAACTTACGTAGAGTTTGGACAAGTTTTATTTAAAGTAAAACCATAACAACGAGTAAGTTATGAAATTCAAAAAAATACTAATTGCTAATCGAGGCGAAATTGCTATTAGAATAGCAAGGACATGTAGAGAGCTTGGAATTTCTACTGTTGCTGTTCATTCAAGTGCTGATGAAAACTCACTTCATGTGAAGTTAGCAGATGAGTCTGTTTGTATCGGACCAGCAAAGCCAACGTTAAGTTATTTAAATATTCCGAGTATACTATCAGCTGCTGAAATAACAGGTGCAGATGCAATACATCCAGGGTTTGGTTTCCTATCTGAAAATAAAGAGTTCGCAGAAATGTGCTCTAAGTGGGGAATAGAGTTTATTGGACCGAATGTAGATTGTATCGAAAGAATGGGAGATAAAATTATCTCTAAGCAGATTGCTGAAGCAGCTGGAGTTCCAATTTTAAAGCCAATTGCAGTTAATGGTAGAGATGATAACTCTATCTTAGCTGATGTTGAGAAAATGGGACTACCTGTTCTTGTCAAAGCTTCCGCTGGTGGTGGTGGCCGTGGAATGAAGAAGATTGAAGAGATGAGTGATCTTCTTGTTACAATTTCAAGGCTAAAAACTGAAGCAAAAGCAGGCTTCGGTGACGACACATTATTTATTGAAAAATTTGTAACAAATCCACGTCACGTTGAAGTTCAGATTATGGCCGATAGGCACGGTAATGTACTTCACCTTGGTGAAAGAGATTGTACTGTTCAAAGAAGATTTCAAAAAGTTGTTGAAGAGTCACCATGCCCAGTTCTCTCTCAAGAAAGAAGAGAAGAGATTTGTAACTCCGCTGTCGCATTGGCTAAGCATGTGAACTACGACTCAGTCGGAACAGTTGAGTACTTATATGACCAAGATGAAGATAGATTCTACTTCATGGAGATGAATACTCGTATTCAGGTTGAGCATCCAGTTACTGAACAGAGAACGGGAATTGACTTAATTGCTCAACAAATACTAGCGGCCGCTGATGAAAAAATTAAAATTAAGCAAGAGGATATCAAGTTTGTAGGACATTCTATTGAATGTCGATTAAATGCTGAAGATCCAAAAACTTTTGCGCCATGCCCGGGAAGAATACTCCACTATCATAGACCTGCTGGCCTTGGTGTGAGAGTGGATGATTTTATTTACTCTGGGTATAATGTATCTCCTTTTTACGACTCTATGTTAGCAAAAATTATTGTTACAGGTATAGATAGAGAGGAATGCTTAAACAGAATGGATAGAGCACTTGAAGAAACTGTAATTGAAGGGATTAAGACAAATAAGTCACTTCATTTAATGATTATTCGAGATGAGGACTTTAGGGGCAATAATTACGCTACCGACTTTCTAGTTAAGAAATTGAAGTAAAATAAGAGTTAAGTAATTGTATTCATTTGAATACTTTATAATTTAACTCAAGAAATTTTATGAATGACTTATTAGAAAATTTAGAGCAATTGGTTTTGGAAAATAAGCTATCTAGGGCCAATTTAGAAATTAAAGAATTCCTTTCTGAAGATTCGATTTTGACTCAAGAGCTTTTTGAAAAAATTCAAAAAGTTTTTGAGTTAATTAATCAAAATGATATTTCCTTAATAAGAAAACTTATAGAGTTAAGTTTAGCTAATCAATTAAATATACGACCGTATATTTTAAAAACAATCGCACAAGTTAATGATAACGATTTCTATTTTATTTATCCTTTAGCAAAAGAATATTTTATATCAAATGGAATGCTTGAAGACTTCGAAGATTGCTTTTTAAGATTTAAAAAAAATATGCTTGAAAGTAAATCATATACGAGCTTTCTAAAGGAAGTTGAAGAACTTCAAAAATTAGGTATTGAGATTGATATAAAGCCTGAAGATTTGTCATTGTCTCACTACGGTCAAGGAAATATTGAATACTTTGAAAAAGAGTATGAAAACGCTTTAAGAAAAAATAAAAAAACTATTCTTCATAATATCTCAATCGACTTTGGAGATCCTATATGGAGAAAGCAAAGTTTCATCATGAAAGAAACTGTTCTAAGAAATAAAGGAAGTTCTTTATTAGAGCATCGTAAGGAGTTTTTAAAATCAATTTATGAACTACTACTTGTAAATAATGAAGTTGATTCTTGCTTATACTTATTATTGGAATATTCATACGAAATGAGACATAAAGTTCTCGCTGAGATCGTTGTAGATGCCCTAGTACGAAGTCATGATGGTAATAAAGTAGAGTTAGAGAAGAAAGTCTCAGGTATAGATCATGTTGTTAGGGGACAATTTGAAGATATTGATTTAGCTGATGATCTTTTTGGTGGAGAGATTGAAAAGCAAGACATAACTATTAGAAGGTTAGTTAATCAAATAAATATCTTAAAAGATGAAAGAGACTTAGAGGGAGCTACAAAACTCTTAGAAAAACTAAAAGTTCTAGATAAAGATCATACTTTAGTAAAAGAGCTAGAAGAAAAAGAACATAAAATAAAAGGTACTAAGTTATCTCAAGTAAAGAAAACCTTGAGTGAGATTGAGCAGGATTTAGTAAATGAATTATCTGTATATTGTGAGAGTAAAACTTCTGATTTAAAGGAAGAAGAAAACTTTCTAAAGTTGTATACTAAGAAAACTGTGGAGTTAATGCCTATAGAAGAGCTTTTAAAACAATATAGAGAGCTAATATATTCATACAATACATTAGGTTTTTATGAAAGCTCTCTAAGAGTTATTGAAAGAGTGTTAAAAGAAGGGCATCTTGACTTGAAGGAAGAAGTAGAAGCTCTCTATTTGAATATCGAAATTTTACGAATGGCTCAAAATTACTATGGTGCTTTAAACATAGTAGAGAAAAGTATTGAAGAAAAAGCAATGACTGACAATGAGAAAATTTCATTCTTTTACTTGAAAGGAGAAATTCTTAGAGAAGTTGGTAGGCGTAAAGATGCTCTTAGGGCCTATTCAAAAGTAGCCTCAATTAATAAAAAATATAGAATGGTTGCATATAGGTTAAAAGAAATTGAATAAACTGAATAAGATATTAATATTATTCTCAATTTTTACAGCATTTTTAATAATGTCTGCGTGGAAGTTTGTTCAGTCCGAATATTTTGGATCTATTGTTACAAGAGAAATAAACAAAAATATAAGTAGTAAGGTAGATGTAGATATATCTTTTTCAAATGTCGAAATAGATATGTTCCCACCAGCAACAAGATTGAAGAATATTACAATCGTAAGTTCTAATGAGAAATACAAATTCGATATAAGTGCAGGAAGCTTAATGATGTCATTTGGATTAAGTGACTTCTTTGGTCGTAAGCTTTCAATTCATAAGCTTGGACTCGAAGATGCTTTTATAGACTTGACTGAATTAAAGTTTGAAGAAAGTGAAGAGAAAATTGTACCAAAAGATCTATTTCCCAAAATTAAAGATCTCTTTCAAAACGACCTGCCCGTTAGAGTCGGCGGTATTATATTAGAACGTTCAAGCTTGAGGTCAGACTACTTGAATGGAGACTTTAGAAAATTAGATATAGATATTTATAAGAGTGTTTTAGAGGCCAGTATCAGTGGTTATGGCCTAGAAATAAATAAGAAAATTGTTAAAAATGATGATCTAAACAAGATAGATTATTTATCTGTTGAATTTCACTTAAATACTAAGAAGCTTTTATTAAAGAAAAGTGAATTTTGGAAGAACTCCGAGAATGCAACTTTTGAAGGAGCCTTACTTTTCAAAGAAAAGCTAGAGTTTGAAGGAGTTGCTTACTTTAGAGGTATGTTGGAAAACATAAAGTTTTTAAAGAAGAATAATCTTTATAACGAATTACAACCCAAGGGAGTTGTAGAAGTTAAAAGTAATATAAAAAGTGACTTTCAAAATAAGCTCGATTTAGACGGCTCTGTTCGAATTGTGGATCTGGAAAGCAGATATGCAATATTGGATAGCGCTTATATAAGGTTTGAAAAAAGTGATGAAAATCTATTCATAAAAGAAGCTCTTGTTGAGGATCGGTCTGGTTCAATAGAAATGAAAGATCAGATTAAGGTATATGATTTTAAATCAAAGAAAATTGTACGAGAAGATGTTCAACTTAAGTTTTCAGATTTTCATACGAATTCAATACTTTATTTTTTGAGAGACTCCCTCGATGTTTTAAAAGGAAGACTCTCGGGAGCTGTCACTGCTAATTGGAGTGAAAGTGACGTTATTTTTAATATTAAAAATGGCTCTACTTTAAGTAAGTTCTCTCTTGATTCCAGCTCTAAAGTTCCAATTTTAGAGAATGATAAAATCAATATATACAACACCAGCATAGGAGTAACTTCGAAAGGCGAAGTCGAGTTTGATTTCGATATAGGTACAGGTTCATTCACTAGACTTAGAGGAATAGGTCAAATTGAAGGAGATAAAGTTAACTTTAGTGTTAAAAACTCCAAGGCAAGTTTTAAAGAAATAGGTCCCATATCAGGACTTCCCCTTTTTGGTGAGGGAGATTTTGAGATGGATATTGTTGGTGCAGGCAGTGATGTGAATTTTGATTTTGGGTTAGATATGTCCAAAGTAAAAATTTTAGATTTCAACATAGAAAAACTAAAAGGAAATTTAGGGTTAAGTATTAATGATCTTGTCCTTTCATTAAAGGGAGTGACAGGAGATTTTAAAAAAACATCTTATGTTTCGAGTGGCTTTATTGATTTTAAGAAAGATAAGTTAAATCTTGGTATTAATGTCAAGCAGACTGAACTTGAGGATGCCCTTCATATTTTAGAGCCTATCGCTAAAGATCTAGATTTTTTAAAGTCAAAGTACTTGTCTCTAAACTTTAGTTCCAAGCTTAAGTTGACTGGAGGTCTTTCTGAAAATGAGTTGAGGGTCTATGGTATCTTAAGCGGGCAAGACTTTACATTTTTAAAGGAGAAGGCAGAGTCATTACTATTTAATTTCGAATTCTCTGACAATCTCTTAGCACTGAACAATATTAAAATTAGGCAGTCCTCGTCAGAATTTATAGGTAACTTTAAAATCAATACAAAAAGTAATTTCTTTGAGTACGATGCTAAATTAATTAGTGGTCAACTTGAAGATTTCGAGACTTATAGATTTTTAAATCTTGGTTATTCCTCGGAGATATCTGGAGAGTTCTATGGGAAGGGAACTGTCGAAGACTTTTCAACTCGAGCACATTTAAAGTTTACAAATAGTTTTCTAGGTAATGTACAGGTCCCTGAATCTTTAATTACTATATATAATAACTCTAAAGAAGTTTTCTCTAGTGGTAACTTTTTAGGAGACAGAACTTCTTATAATCTCTACTTAAACTTTGATGAGAAAACTCCTCAGAAGTCATATATTAATTCCTCTTTAAACTTTAAGGATATTAAAGAACTTGTAGGTGTAATTTCAAACCATAATATGAGTAATAATACTGTTTCAGGCTCTATTAAGGGGAGTTTAAAAAGTAGCTTTTCATTATTTGAATTAGACAAAATGTCTGTTGATATTGATTTAGAGAAGCTCTTCTTTCAAAAAAGTGATGAAGTTATTCGAATAAATGGTAATAAAGCAAAGCTTTCTCTTAGGGATGGTGTTGTTGATTCTGTTAACTTTAAGTTGATAAGTAATAAAAATAATTATTTTACAATCTTTGGTAAAGGGTCACTTTCTGAAGGTATAAATTTAAAGCAAGAGTTCAAAATTGATTCTTCGTTTTTAGAGTTACTTTCATCAAAGGTCACAAAGTCAAGTGGAGATGTTTTTGGTGAAGGAAGTATTTCGGGAACCATTAATGATTTAGATGTTGAGCACTCTTTAACAGGTAGTAATATATTCCTAAATATATTGGGAATACCAAGTTCATTTTCTGATATGTCCTTTGATTTAGTTTTTGAGCAGAATAGTCTCATGATTAATAAAGTGAAGGGATATTTTGGAAAGGGCGATATTGAAGCAAAAGGGTTTGTTAAGTTTTTAATTCCTTATCCTGAGATTGATCTTAGCTTAAATTTTTCTAATAGTTATATTCCACTATTTAAAAAGAGTGGGATACTTGCTTCTGGTCTTGCGAGAGTTGAAGGGAAGGAGTTTCCATATCTATTGAATGGAAGTGTCAGTATTTTAAATGGAACGATCAATGACGAGTTACAGGACTTATCTCCACCTAGTGTTTCTGGGGCTACGATTACAACAAAGTATGTTCCTGAGAATAAATTTGATAATAAGTTTGATCTCTTTGACTTAGATCTTTCGGTTAGTTTTGATAAACCTATTATCGTTAGAAATTTACTAACAGATTTAAGATTGCTAGGTAACGGAAGAGTTAGAGGTAAGCTTTATAAACCTGTCGTCAGCGGAGTTATAGAAGTCGTACCAGGCTTAAGTAAGTTACTTTTTAAGGGGAATGAGTTTATTCTCAGTGAAGGGACTATTGTCTTTACTGAAGAGAGAGGGCTTGTTCCAGAGCTAAACTTTACAAGTAGTAGTAATGTTAACCAATATTCAGTAAATTTAGATGTTTATGGAATGGCAAATAATCC
The DNA here is from genome assembly GCF_041587335.1 of Halobacteriovorax sp. Classification (GTDB taxonomy): domain Bacteria; phylum Bdellovibrionota; class Bacteriovoracia; order Bacteriovoracales; family Bacteriovoracaceae; genus Halobacteriovorax. Next base: position 8,720 of record NZ_JBFGYP010000057.1, on the reverse strand, counting down.
TCAGCTAAATATCTCATCAGATCCATTTCTTAATCAGGAAGATATTTTTAGTTTACTTACGCTTGGCTTTACTTCAGAGGTGTCTGACCAATTGGAAGAGAAGGAGAGAAGGTCTGCAACGACTCTTGGTATTGGAACATTACTTTTTGATCAATTGTTAAAAAATCAAGGCCTAAGTTCTAATTTGGGGCTTAAGTTAAGTGTTCTTCCCGAGTTTGAAGAGAATGAGTCGTCATTACTTAAGGGGAAGTCTGGTGTTTCTGATAGTCGTTCTGGTCGATATAAAAGTGCAACAAAGATTAAGCTTGAGAAAAAAATAAGTAAGAATGTTGATTTATCACTTGCAAGTACCGTAGGTGGAAGTGCTGAGCAGAAACAAGAAATGAATGTAAATTATAATATTTTAAAGAATGTTTCACTTGAGGGAGTTTATGAAATAAACTCTACAAATGAAGAACAATCAAAAGAGCCTAGATCATTTGGTGTGGATGTAAAGATACAATGGACCTATTAAGAAATATATTTCTTCTATTTTTACTGCTTTTGGCTCCAAGTATTTATGCCGATGGAATCAAGAACTTTTCATTAAGTTGTAGTGGAACAACTTTAAAATGTTCAGATATACGAAATGATCTTAAGAAGAAAGTTCAGCTAGGATTATCTAATGATACTATAAAGGATTACTTCAACTTGGTTCTTTATGATAATTCAATTTCAAAGCTTTCATATTCAGTTGAAGATGAAAAGTTAGATCTTAAGATTTCATTTTATAAGAAAATTGAATTATTTAAAATTAATCACCTTACGGAGATAGACACTTCTGCTATTGAAAAGCTTGTAGGTCTAACAGAGGGCTCTTTTTATAAAAAAGATGATGTAGAAAATGCGAAAGAGCAGATACTCAATTATTTTATAGAGAGAGGGTACACTAATACTAAGCTTGAAGTTGAAACAATTGAAAAAGATTATCGTATTTCAATACTGTTTAAAGTTGAGACGGGACTATTCACAAAAGTTAAGGATGTAGAAATAATTTCATCTAGTCCTCAGGGGGCAATTGAGCTGATTTCGAGAAGGTTTAATAAGTTTCAAAATAAGGTGTGGAATAAAATAGACTTAAAGTTCGAAACAGAAAGATTGTCTGCTGACTTATTCAATCAGGGATATTTTTCTAGCTCAGTATCAATTCTTGATTCAGAGGTTTCAAGTCGATCAGAGCGCAATGATGTAAGCATCAAGATTAAGGTTGAGCTTGGAGATAAGAATAGTTTCAGTTTTCATGGGAATAATATTTTCACTCATCAAGAAATATTGCTGACTTTGAAAGATAGTATCAAGTCTAACCTTGGTGCTTTTAAAGAAAATGATCTACGTGCATTGGTTGTAAAGATGTACGAAAATATAGGAATCTTCAATACTGCCGTTAGTGTTTATAGCAATTTGGGAACAGATAAAGACGGCCAGTCATTTATCAATTACTTCTTTAAAATTGATGAGGGAGTTAAGATTATAACGAATAGTGTTTCTTTTGTTGGGAATATAGACATTCCAATTGAGAACATAAAGAAACATTACATGGAGAATGCCTCTGTATTAGCAAGTCGAGGATTTTTAGACTTGAACTACGTTAATAGCTTCACAACTCTTTTAAGAGCGAAGTATTTGAGGTTGGGTTATGTTCAGGTCGATGTAGGGGCTCCACGTATTTCATACAACAAGCTTCGAACACGAGTAGATATAGAATATAGGATTAAAGAAAGGCAAAGAGCAATATTAGAGAGAATTGATTTTTCTGGAGTGCCTCTTATTTTTAGAAATGAAGTAAGAGAGCTTCTTTCTAATGTTAAAAATAATCCTGTAAATGTATTAGAAGTTGATAGTGATATCGATAAAACCGTCCTATTTTTAAAGTCAAAAGGTTATTACTTTGCCGTTGCAAATAAGCTCAAGTCTGAAGATGTTCTTTTATATGATCCTACTTATACAAGTTCTATACTAAATATTGATATAAATTTAGGAGACAAGGTTACCTATAATAATGCTGTTATTTCTGGTTATTCAAAAACAAATAGAATAGTTATTGAGAGGGAAATAGACTTCTCTGCTGGAGAAATATTAACTCCTGGTAAGGTTCAGGATCTTAAAAATAGATTAACTTCCCTCGGTTTATTTTCAAGTATTGAAATAAAGCCACTCTTTGATAAAGAAACTAAGAAATATAATTTATTAATTCAGGTTCAAGAGAAGGATTTTGGTACGGCCTTTTTCGCTCCAGGGTATAGAACAGATATTGGTTATAAGGTATCTGTTGGAACTAATTATAATAATATTGGCGGAATGAATAGGATTGGTACATTAAGAGCTCAGGTGAATAGAAGAGATAGTTATAGAGCTTTCGATCTAAGAAGAAAGAATGAAGAAAAAGATATGCTTGAGCTTTTATTTAGAGGGAACTTAACTGAGCCGTATTTCTTTCCTAGTGTTTTTGGAAAGAAGCTCGAAGCTGATATGGGATTTTCAATTGAGAGAAAGAGGTATTATGAGTTTGATGCCGATAGGTTAAGAATTTCTCCAACATTATCCAAGAAGTTTAATGAGTTCTTCTCCGCATCTTTAAAGTATCAGTGGGAAAGAATAAATCAATATGATGCAACTAGTGAAATTAATAATGATGATTTCAATATTGGGGGGATAACTCCTGGTATATCTTTTGATTTTAGAGATGATCCTATTACTCCTCGAGCAGGAAGCTTTTTTAGTTTATCTGTTGAGTTTGCTAATAACTTTTTTGGCTCAATGGATAACGATACAATAAAGGTGAATTACTATAAATTGGTTTCTCGAAATCGTTTCTATTTTCCGCTTGGTAATTTCGTTTTTGCCGTTAGTGCGAGTTGGGGGATTCAAAAGAACTTCTCTAATAAGGTAAAGGTGGATAGTTCAGGAAATCCTATCTTAGATGCTGATGGTAATGTCCAAACAGAAGGCTATATTCCGTCTATTAAGGTGTTTAGATTGAATGGTGTAGACATTGTTAGGGGTTTTGCTGAAGATGAAATTAATGTCCTATTAAATAATAGTGATATTGGTGATACAGTTATTAGAGATAAGGCTTATTTTGCAAATTTAAAGTTTGAGGCAAGGTACTCTGTTACAGATACTTTTGTAGTTGGCCCATTTGTTGATGCTGGTCGTGTTTTTGTGGATAAGTTTCAACCACTAAAGTTGAGAAGTGCTGTAGGGGTAACATTTAAGTATATTACTCCGGTTGGTTCTCTCGATTTTGACTATGGTGTGAAAACTAAGAGATTTAGACGAGATGCGCAAGGGCGAGAGAATTTTGGAAGATTTCATCTTTCTATAGGCTTTTTCTAAATATAAACTGTTGCATTTTGCTTAGTTTGTATAAAATTGGAAGAGTTTGATTTTTGGTCTTGACTAGTGGCCCAATAATCCAGTATAAGGTTGAACACTCGTATTTTGAGTTATTAAAAATTAATGTAATGCAGTAAAATATTTTTACTTGGAAGGTAGTTTATGTACACGCAGAAGTCTTTTGTATTGAAGCCAGCTGACGCAGACAAAAAGTGGCATCTTGTAGATGCTCAAGATAAAGTTGTTGGAAGACTTGCGACTGAGATAGCAAATATCCTGAGAGGGAAGAACAGTCCTAAGTATACTCCTCACACTGATTCTGGTGACTTTGTAGTCGTAATCAACGCTGAGAAAGTTAAGTTTACAGGTGCAAAATGGGATAAGAAAGTTTATCACTGGCACACAAACCACATTGGTGGATTAAAATCTAGAACTGCTAAAGAGCAATTAGAGAGAAAACCAGAGCAGATTCTTATGAATGCTGTTAAGGGAATGCTTCCTAAGAATTCTTTAGGTAGAAAACAACTAACTAAGCTTAAGGTATTCGCTGGTGAGGCACATTCTCACGAAGCGCAACAACCAGTAGCTTTAGAAATTAAATAATTGAGAGGAATTGCAATGGCTACTAAAGGTAAAACTTACGATGCGCATGCTGTAGGAAGAAGAAAGACCTCTGTTGCCAGAGTCTACATGACAGAAGGTTCTGGAAAAATTACAGTTAATAAAAGAGAATTTAAAGATTACTTCGATAAAGGAACTAACAGATATGTTGTTAGCCAACCTTTAAACTTAGTAAAGCTTGCTGACAAATATGACATTAATATTAATGTTCATGGTGGTGGAACTACTGGTCAAGCTGGTGCAGTTAGACTTGGAATTGCTAGAGCAATTTTAAAAGTTGACCCAGCATTAAGATCTGAGCTTAAGGCTGCAGGTTTCCTTACGAGAGATTCAAGAAAAGTTGAACGTAAGAAATATGGTCTTAAAGGCGCAAGAGCTAAGTACCAATTCTCTAAGAGATAATAAATTTTATAATTTATATATTAAGGGCCCACGTTGTGGGCCTTTTTTGTTTGAGCAAAATGAAACATACTCATATTAAAATAAAGGGAGCAAAGACTCATAATTTAAAAAATGTCGATGTGAGCTTTCCTTTAAATTCTATAACATGTGTCGCTGGACCTTCTGGTTCAGGTAAATCTTCTTTGGCCTTTCATACAATACTTACAGAGTCTAAAAGAAGATTCATGAACTCATTTCCTAATGATGTGAAGTTTTTTTGGGATATCCCTCAGTCTGCTGATGTTGACGAGATAGTACCTGTATTACCTGTTTGGGGTCTGGCTCAACATAATCCAGTAGTAGGTTCTAGGCCAAGTGCTGTTGATTTAATGGGTGTTGGAGATATCTTTTCAAAGCTTTTATTTCAACTGGGGAGAAGTTATTGCTCTACACACTTAATTCCTCTTGAGACAGTATTGTCGACCTTTGAAATGTTGTCTTATTTAAAAGAACAAGATCTTTCAGAGAAGGCCGTTATTCACTTCTTCTTAGATGCTGACGATTATAAGAGAATACATGGTGAGGATTTTTATCCTGCTAGGTCATTCTCTGATTCTGTAAATGAATTCAGTGAAGATGATAAGTATTGGGAACTTTTTAGGCTAAGGGCCTCAAAGGTCGATAGTATGGAGAAGAAGCTTGCTGAGCAAGGTCTTTTAGATGCTACCGGTTCTGTTCTTATTTATATTGCAGAGAATGACAGTAAGAGAATTTTTAAAATTACTAAAAATAAGCAGTGTAAAAAATGTGGAGAAGTTGAAAATATAAAAATAACTTCTCCGTCTCTATTTTCTCCTTTTACTCCACTTGGTGCATGTTCTGATTGTTCAGGCCATGGAAAGAATCTAGAGTATGATAGAGAAAAAATAGTTAAAGATGATAGGTTGTCTCTGAAAGAGGGAGCGGTTAATTTTTTAACTTATTCTCGCTTTACACATCTAGAGCCTGTAATGCTTAGAGAAGCTAAGAAAGCAGGTTTTGATATTACAAAACCATTTAGAGACTTATCTACTAAGGTTTGGAAATTCTTAGAGCAAGGGCAAGGTCAGTATGGTGGTCTCTTTGAGCTTTATGAATACCTAGAGTCAAAGCGCTATAAGAAAAATGTAAGGATATTGATAAGGTCGTTAAAGACTGAGGTTCTTTGTGAATCATGTCAGGGGACAAGACTCAAGGAAGATATATTACAAGTTAGAATACCTATTGAGAAAAAATTCTCCTTAGGCGAGATCCTACTTTTTAGCTTCAAAGAGTTGTTAGACTTAATTGTAAGAATAAAAAAGCAAAAAGAAAAAATTGATAACTGGAAAGAAGTTAATAAGATAATTTCTAGTCTCGAAAGAATTTTGCAAGTTGCAATTGATCTTGGATTGGGATCGGTAAGGCTCCAGGATAAGGTTAAAACACTTAGTATCAATAATTATCAGAAAATTTTATTAGTTAAATACTTATCTTTTGAAGGGTCGGGTTCTTTATTTATTCTCGATGAAGCGAGTTTAGGACTAGATTCTGATGAAGTTAAAGTTCTTTGGAAATATCTGGTGAAGCTAAAGAATGGTGAAAATACAATTATCCTGGTTGATCACAATGATTACTTACTTCGTAAATGTGATGAAGTTGTAATGATGGGGCCTGGAGCAGGTCATCTTGGAGGAGAGGTAACCTACCAAGGTAAATTTAAAGAAGAAAAGAAAAAAGTAAGACAGAGTAAAGAGAGAAAAGTCTTAAAGACAACAACCATATCTAAAATATGTTTTAGCTCTTATCTCAATGAAGAAATAAAATTTAAGTCCGGAGGAATTACTCAGGTTCGTGGAAAGAGTTATTCAGGTAAGAAAGATATTTATATTGAGGCCTTAGGAAATATAGCATCTGAAGTATTAGGACTGGATAAAGTATCCAATCTCGAAATTAGCTTTAGTAGGCCTAAGAATTTATTTAAGTACGATAAAGTTTTAATTCTTAATTCAAAATTCAATAAGTTTAGCTCTCGCTCAACTGTTGGAACAATGATTGGTTTAACTCCTTATATTAGAAAACACTTTGCAAGTTTAGCAGTTTCTAAAAACTTAAACTTGAAAGAAGGACACTTTTCTCCTAACTCAGATTTAGGGAAATGTTCTACTTGTGAGGGCAGAGGAGTTCAGAGTGTTGATATGCAGTTTCTGGAAGATGTTCAATTTATCTGTGATGACTGTAATGGAATGAAGCTTAAGCCTTTTCTAGCAACTATTTCTGATGGTTATCATACGGTTCATGAAACTCTCAGTAGCCCATTGAGCGAAGTTTTACCTAATTTGAAATTAACCCCTAAGGGAAAAAGAATTTGGGAATATCTAAAAATACTAAATTTAGACTATTTAAGTTTAGATAGACCTCTTAGTTCTCTTTCTGGTGGTGAAAAACAACGTTTGAAGCTTCTTTCTGAGCTACAAAAAGAGATCGTAGATTCATTAATAATATTTGAAGATCTCTCTTTTGGACTGTCTCACCGAGAAATTTCTAGGCTTGGAGAATTTGTTGAAGGCCTTGCAAGTAAAGGGAATACAGTCATTTTAGTAGATGAAAATGAGCATTTCTCAGGTTTTGTGGACGAAATAATCCATGTTGAATGAATTTTTAGTAGCTTAGCAATGTTAATAATTGAGTGAATTCGTAAAGTTTTGTCAAAAGTACCCGATAATATAGATAGGGTAATAAGCTTGGGACAAAATATGCTTCAAAAAATCATAACACTTTCTATTTTAATTTATAGCACAACTGTGTTGTCTGCTACTTTCATTCCACTCTCTCTAGAGAAGCAAATGGAAAATGCGGATGGAGTTTTAAGAGGTAAATTTAAAGGTGTTGAGTATCGTAAAATATCTGATAACAAAATAATTACTGAAGCAACATTTAGTATTGTTGAGAGCGTTGGCGTTAAGCAGAGCGAAATAATTAACAAGAATAATTTTAAAGTCATCTACCCTGGAGGTAAGTGGCAAAATTTAGATTATAGAGTTTCAGGTACTCCTAGTTTTAAAGATGATGAAGAAGCGATTCTTATTCTTAAAAAAACTTCTCTTGGTTATACGGTGAAGGGATTAGGGATGGGTAAGTATGAAGTTGTAAAAAATGAAGATAATGAGTTTTATAAATCTTCTGTATTCCCTAACCATGTAAGTTTGGGAGAGATTTCAAAGAATAGCTTTGAAACAGTTATCCTTAATGAATTTGGCACAGACATGAAAAGTGTTAAATCTGATAAATTTGTAAATGTACCAGTTCGTTATATTGAAAAGAAATCATCAACGAGTGGTAGATTTCCTGCAAGTGTTGGCAGAAGTCCTGGTTCAGAGAACTTAGATCAAAGTGAGGAAGATAATTCAGGAAACCCTATTTGGATTGCAATAATCTTTGGGTTACTTGGAGCGGCCTCTGTATATTCGATTAGAAGATCTAAGAGAATGAAGTAATGAAAAAGATATTTTTCTTAATATTCCTTTTTACTCAATTCTCAACGTATGGATATGTTGTAAATAGAACGGATAGTGGTGAACTTATTAAATGGAGTTCATCCAGAAATATAAACTTATTTCTATCTACCTCAACACCAGATCTAACAAGTAGTGAAGTTAGTAGTATTGTAACAAACTCTGTAAATCAATGGTCAAGTCGAATTAATAATACTGTGAATATCTCAGCTAGTAATGATGGCGAAGTTTCTGGAAGAAATGATATCTATTTTCAAAGTAATAGTGAGTTCTTTAGTGATCCTTCAATCGTAGCAGTAACTCAATATATAGTTGATACAAACACAACGTATATTCAAGAAGCAGATATTATCTTAAATGATTCTATTCATACTTTCTCGTCATCTTCAACGAGTACAAAATACTTAGGTAATGTTATTACTCATGAAGTCGGTCATTTACTTGGAATGGGACATAGTCAGGTAATTAATTCATCAATGTTTTATGAATTAAGAAAAGGACAATCATCAATTAATGGAGATGATGATAGTGGAATTCGCTATTTGTATGGATCATCAACTCTTGGGACAATAAGTGGAACTATAGCAGGTGGAAATAATGCGACTTCTGTTTTTGGAGCGCATGTATCGGCATTCAGCTTGAAAGATGGTAGTATTATCTCTTCTGCTGTTTCTGATTCAAATGGTGATTTTACTATAAGTAATCTTCCGTTAGATGATACCTATTTCATCTATACGGAGCCTTTAAATAATTTGAGCTCTCTTCCTGGTTACTATGATGTCGCAAAGAAAGATTTTTGTGATTCTAATA
>NZ_JBFGYP010000056.1:0-19177 GCF_041587335.1 Halobacteriovorax sp. | reverse complement strand
TCTGAATCATGATGTACTTTCATTATTTCACCTCAAAATTAATCATGACTGTGACAACTTCAAAATTCATATTTTTCTTTGTCACAGCTACTGCCGCAATTAAATTATCTTTACGTCCCTTAAGTTTTTTATAGTAGATATACTTATCTTGGGACTGCTTTATTTTACCATCTGGCTCACTTAGGATTAGCTCTACATCTTTAGTCGAAATATCTCTTTGAAGAATCCTATCTACTGAATGTGAGCTATATTTTATATTCATTAAGTAAATCATAGTATGAAAGCTTGTCCTTGTCAATTGACGGTCATTAACTGGTCATGTTTGAGTGGCATATATCAATTATTTTATGGGTTTGTAGAGCTTGCTTGGATAGGGAATGACTTCTCCTTTTAGCGCTCGTTGAATACCTAGAATTGATATAGCAATTGAGTAGATTGGCACTATTATTGCTGTAACAAGTCCTGAAGTATAAAATGAAATAACTAAAACTATAAGAGTTAAAAACATAAGTAGAAATGAGTAATTTAGAAACTCCTTTCCTTGAGTATTGATTTTTTCTAATTCATCTTTTTTAATAAACCAAATTCCAATAGGTAGTAAGAGACCAAGTCCCGCAAGTAGGGAAGAGAAGGCAAAGCCAATACTCATAAGTATTAGAAGGTCCTTTTCACTACTTGCTAGCTTTTGAATATACTCACTCTTTATTATTTTCTCTGAAACTTTTGACATTGGTCCCTCTATATCTTTGAAGTCGAGAGACTGTAAGACTTTAAGACACCCTTCTTATCAAAGTAGACTTCTAAAGTTTTAGTCTTAGTACTACTTGATCCTTTACTACCACCGAAGTCTAAGCTCGTTCCAAGAAGTGTACTCGACAAAAAGCTTGCTCCAAATAGGCCAACGTTTGCTCCCATATCATTCCACTCTGAGGCGGTCTTGCTGTAAACCCATTGTTCCTCTCCTTCAGAGTCAGAATTGATCATTTCTGGAGATCCAAGGAGTTTGATGACTTCAGACTTTTTTGTAAGTCCTTTCTTTAATGATTTCTCAATACTGACCTTTGAGAGCTCATTCTTTTTGGTCTTATCAGCTGAAGCGCAACTTACAAGACTTAGGGCCAAAAATAAATAAGTAATTCTTTTCATGTATCCTCCAAGATTTAGGTTGGAGCAATAATTCTACGAGTAAGAGAGATAGTCTCTAAAAAGAGAGAGAGGGCAGAGGATTTTTCAGTTATGAACTCTACACCTCCATAAGTTATGAAGGTGTGTTTAGTTTAAGAAAATAGATCTTCGAAGTCTTTCATTGAAAGCTTACCAGTGAAGAGATTTTCATCATCGTCAGGAAGTAAGTCTTTAAAGAGTTGTTTCTTCATCTCTTGAAGCTTTAAAACCTTTTCTTCAACAGTGTCTTTGATAATAGGTCTATAGACTGTAAGAGTGTTTTGCTGTCCAATTCTGTGGGCCCTATCAATTGCTTGTGATTCAACTGCTGGGTTCCACCATGGGTCCATAATAAAGACATAGCTCGCCGCTGTTAGGTTTAGACCAACACCACCGGCCTTAAGAGAGATTAAGAAAATATCAGTCTTTCCAGCTTGGAATTCATCAACTTGCTGTTGTCTCTTTTTAATTGATTGGCTTCCATCAATTCTTGAAAGACGCCAGTGCTTATCTCTTAAAGTATTTTGAATTAAATCTAAGTAAGTCGTAAACTGACTAAAGACAATCGTCTGATGTCCCTCTTCAACAATTTGCTCTAACTGCTCCACTAGGAAATTAACCTTAGTTGAAGCAATTGTCTTATAGCTTAAGTTCGCAGTAGGGGACTGCCAAAGACAACTCTGTCTCAATTGAAGAAGACCTTTAAGGATTTCTCCATACTTCTTTCTAGACGGAGAAGTTGTAATTCTCTGCTTAATTGAAACGAGGTTATTTAAATAAGTCTTTCTTTCAGCATCATCAAAGTTTAGATAAACATTATTTTCTAACTTAGGAGGAAGGTCAGTTAAAACCTGATCCTTAGTTCTTCTTAAAATAAATGGTGCCGCTGTCTTTCTGGCCGTAAGTCTAGACTTTTGATTAGAGGTCGTTCTAATGAACTCTAAATCTCCCCAGATTCCTGGAACTGAGAGATCTATAATATTATAGAATTCGGCCAAATCATTTTCTACAGGTGTACCTGTTAGACAAACTCTGTAGTCAGCTTTTATTTTTCTAGCAGCATAGGCCCCTAGAGATCTAATATTTTTTAAGTGTTGAACTTCATCTAGAACGAGAATATCAAAGTGCTTATCAGCAAATGTCTCATCGATTTCACGCTTCATTACACCATAACTTGTAAGTATGATCTTTGTATCGTCAGGGAATGTTCTCTCGCCACCGTGATAAATATGGATTTGCATCTTTGAGAACTTCTCAATTTCTTTTTGCCAGTTAAGTAGAATAGAAACTGGGCACACTACTAGTACACGGTCTATTTGATCGTGAATACTTTGAATAAAGGCAATTGTTTGAAGTGTCTTACCAAGACCCATATCATCGGCAAGACAAGCTCCAAGCTTATTTTCATGTAGAAATTTAAGCCAGTTATAACCTGTTTTCTGATAAGGTCTAAGTGTGGCGTCGAGGTCTTCTGGAAGATCGTACTCTGGAACTTGCTCTAGAGTAGAGAGCCTTTCACAGAGCTCTTCTTCTTCTGGAGTAAGAGCTCCTTCGATACCAAGCTTCTTAAGTTCAAATAGTTCAAAAATTCTTGCTCTATTGAAAGGAAGTAGGAATTTCTTAAATGGAGACTCTGCTTGAGATTCTCCCTCTTCGTCCTCAACTTGCTTTCCTTCAAACTTTGTATATTTTCTCATGAACTTCATGAGATCTTTTTGTTCTTTATTTAATAGGACTAGTCCCTTACTCGTAAGAACGAGTCCGGTGTCCATGTCGGCCTGCTTAATAATTTCAAGGTCGTCATTTGATATATAAAGCTCTAAGTCAAACCACTTCGTCGAAGAGGCCCTTCTTTCAAATCTTATTTTTGAATTCCAATTTGCTAATTCTGATTTCTCATAGAATATTGTCACACCATAAGGAGTCACCTTGTCGTGAAACGCCGAAAGCCCTTGAAAGATAGAACTCATTGAGGCCTGAAAGTATAGAGTCTTAGTTTCTGCTCTATATTCAGCGTATCTAAAAAATAATTCACCAAAATTTTTGTAAAGAGCAGAGATCAAAAGAGTTAGAAATTGATTATTAAAATCACAGATTTCTTTTTCTTCTGGATCATAGATAAAGGTCTTCTCATTTTTCATTGTGTAGTTGATTAATTCAACCCACTTGTCCTTACGGCTACTAGAGTGAAGAGACTTCTTATAATCAAACACTTCATCTTCTATATGAGTTGTAAACTGATCAATAAACTCATAAGCATCTTTTTTCTTTTTAAAGTTAGATAGATATCCACCCTCAAAAGCAAATGACGTTAAAAAATCTGGGGGTACAATAACTTTTTCATTATCGTCGTGAAAGTTTACTTCAACTTCAACTAAACCTTTTCTTGCTCCAGGTGATAGTGTCACTCTACAGCCAGCATTGATCTCTCTTACTTGATTGAGAGGGATGCCATCGATTACAATCTCACACTTCTCTGACAGCTCTTTATGCATGGCCATCTTAATTAAGTCGTTAGTTGTAAGGTTTGTTCCTCTAATTTTAATTTTTTGAATGAGAGTCTTTAAATCACTTGTTAAGTGAAAGGCCTCTCCACTAGTCCAATCAAATAGGTAGAGGTTTTCAAATAGGGAGATCTCATCGACGATTGTGTCTTCATCTTTCTTATGTTGAAACTTTAGCTTTGGATAACTTCTTTCATCGTTAGGGCTAAAGATATTTAAAATAATCTTTCCCTGAAAGTTTTCAGGAAGAGGAAAGTTTACAACTTTCTTATTGTGTAGAAGGTATTGTAAAGAAGAGTAGGTTGCTGTCGCCGATGCTCCTTGGAGTTCTCCAGGGGCGCGAAGAATTGTTCCATACTCAAGAACATTCACACCATTTAATCCAAAGTTAGGAATAGGTGGTGATGACTCGTCTTTTGGTCTATCACCTTCAAGTTGCAAGTGATAACCAAGATAGAGAGCAGCAGTGTGAGAACAATGTCCCTCTGCAGTCCAATCATGACAATCGCAATTTGATGAAAGTGGACCACCTTCAGTGCCTTCAAGTCTTTTCTTGTAGACTATTTTACACTCGTGAGTCCTATCGTGTTTAACGATTCCAGAGACGATATAATACGTTTCAGGACTTCCTTTTATAAATGAAAGATTGACCTTTGAGAGGCTTAAAAATTTCTTAGCATTTGAAATATCTGTTTCTTTAAAAAAACTGCGCGCAGTTTTCTCCAGGTATTCAGGAAGAATGAAAATATCTTGAAGCATATTATAAGTTCCTAATTTTTAAAGCCTATATTGTATCGTGAATATTGCTAAAAATATACCTCGGCACATAATTAGATTCTAATTAGTTGATTAAAACACTCTACAAAATTGAAGAGGTTGCATATCTCTGTAAATGCAGTCTTTTACGTGTGAATTTATTGAGGAAAATCTACTATCTTCTGTTTTTTTATTTACTAGTGTATTATTTGTGTATGAATAAAATTTTATACATAGATGATTCCAAAGAAAATCTTGAACGTTTTAAGTTTAAGCTAGGTGAAGAGTTTGAAATTACAACTTGTGACTGTCCTCTAAAAGGATTAGAGCTTGCTGAACACGGTGACTTTGATCTCATTTTGGCCGACACTCTTATGCCAAACCTAAATGGTCTACAATTCTTTAGAGAGATTAATAAGGCCCCGTGGTACGCTAGTACTCCTGTGGTTTTAAGATCTCTTAGTCAAGATGAGTACCTAAAGCTTGAAGCTCTCTCTCTCACAAAGACGGACTTTCTAAGTCACGCTATGAGCTTTGAAGAGATCAAGATTAGACTAATCAATCTAATTCTTAGACATAAGAGTCATAAGAGAGTGAGACTAGGATTCTCCCTGGTTCTCGATATTGATAATGTTCAGGCCATTTATAAAGGTGAGTGCCTTGGACTTACAAAACAAGAGTTTAAGATATTAAAGTCACTGTCCACAAAGAAGCTAAAGAGTAAGAGGGATTTAGTAGAGTCTGTCTGGGGAGAGGGATGTGTAGTGGATGACAATAATATCAACACCCATCTAGTAAACCTTAGAAAGAAGCTAGAATCGACTTCTCACAGAGTAACAAATATTCGAAATAAGGGCTTTCGCCTAGTAGTTGAAGAGCAAAACGTAGCATCATAAAAAAAGGCGTCATATGTGACGCCATTTTTAACTCACTTTGATTTAGCGCTTTTACGAGATGAAAGTGTTACACCTGCGGTACTAAATTCTTAGTACTTTAAAATTATATAGATTTTATTGGTTAATTAGCAGTTAAGTTGGAGTTAACTAAGTGAAGTTTGGTTGAGGGATTGTTAATTTTGTTAAGAAGCTCAAAAAAAAGCCCCTATCTCTAGGGGCCTTTAATATTAGAAATGTATTCTTAATTATTCTTTGTCTACGTATGACTTAAGCATCTTAGCTCTAGACGGATGTCTAAGTTTTCTAAGGGCCTTCGCCTCGATTTGACGAATACGCTCTCTTGTTACGAAGAAATCTTGTCCAACTTCTTCAAGAGTATGGTCTGATTTTTCACCAATACCAAAACGCATTCTAAGAACTTTCTCTTCTCTTGGAGTAAGAGTTGAAAGTACTGAACGAGTTTGTTCAGAAAGAGTCACACTCATTACAGCGTCTGCAGGAGAGATGATCTTCTTATCTTCAATGAAATCTCCAAGTGAGCTATCTTCTTCTTCACCAATTGGTGTTTCAAGAGAGATTGGCTCTTTAGAAATCTTTTGAACTTTCTTAACCTTATCAACTGGAAGCTCCATTCTCTCAGCAATTTCTTCTGGAGTTGGCTCACGACCTAGTTCTTGAATAAGTTGTCTAGAAGTTCTAACCATCTTGTTGATTGTTTCAATCATGTGAACTGGGATACGGATAGTTCTTGCTTGGTCAGCAATAGCTCTCGTGATCGCCTGACGAATCCACCAAGTAGCATAAGTCGAGAATTTATAACCACGACGATACTCGAACTTATCAACGGCCTTCATAAGTCCGATGTTTCCTTCTTGAATAAGGTCAAGGAATTGTAATCCTCTATTTGTGTATTTCTTAGCAATAGAAACAACTAGTCTTAAGTTGGCCTCAACAAGTTGAGACTTAGCAACGTCAGCTTTTGTTTCACCTTTTAGAATAATATTGTAAACATCTTCGATATCAGCAAATTCCATTCCTGCATCTAAACTTAGTCTACGTAGTTTTCTAATAACATCTTCTTGATTTCTAATTAACTGCTCAATCTTAGCGTCAGTTGTGTAGAGATCTTTTGCAAGACGTCTCTTAAAGGCATCATCTTCAAGAACTTTTTCGTAAAGAACTTTATAGTCTTCACTACCATCAACTTCTAAGAATTTATAAATACGTTCTTGTTGCTCGTATAATTCTCTAAATTGTAGGAAGTATTTCTTTACTGGTTCAACGAAGCTGTTGATGATTTTTCTGTTGAAAGTAAGGTCTGCCAGACGAAGAGCGATAGTATCCATCTTCTTCTTCTCTTCTTGAGTGTACTCTTTAATTGTTCCATCTTCATTTTCAACTCTGTTTAGGAGAGTATCAAGATTGTCACAAACAGAATAAATCTCATCACGAACTTTGATGATATCAGCATTAGATGATTCATCATCAAGACCACGAACTAATTCTTTAACGAACTCATTTTGATTTTCTTGAGTTTCGACTCTTTCTTTTAGTTTGATAATCTCTTTAATTGCGTGTGTTGACTTAACTGCTGAAAGAATAATTTCTCTTTCACCTTCTTCAATTTCTTTTGCAATAACGACCTCTCCCTCACGAGTAAGGAGTGCCACAGATCCCATTCTTTTAAGATATAACTTAACTGGATCCGTTGAAGCAGACTTGAGCTCAGCTCTTTCTTCTTTCGAAAGCGTCTCTTCGATAATTTCTGTACCGTCTAAGCGGATACCGTCATCTTCTTCCTCAGAAGTCTCATCGTGAATATCAATGCGCATCTCTTGAATTTTAAGCATAATTTCGTCGATGGCCTCTGGCTCGACAATGCCTGCTGGAATTGCGTCATTGATTTCTTCAGCTGTTAGGTAAGACTGGTCTTTACCTTTGATGAGAAGTTTTGAGAAATCTTTTGAATTAATAAATACGGTAACAATCGACATTTATTTTCCCCCGGGGGTTTTATATTTAAAAGCTTGCACTTTAGCTCTTTCTTGTTTCTTGGCAAGTAGCTCAATCATTAACTTGTTACTCTCTTCGTCAGTAGTACAGGTTTTTTGCTTGAGTAAAATTTCATCGCATTCGATGTCGAGTTTTGTGAGTTCAAGTTTTTTCTTAATATCAAAAATGATTTGAGAAACAACTTTATTATCATCATGAGAAATTGCTCGGTAACTTTTTAGGGCCTTGGCAATTACATCTTTTAACTCGCTAGAGAATGAACCATTTGTAGTAAAATTAGAAACGATGGCGACAAACTCACTCTCGTCAATTTCATAAAATAATTCTTTCAGTCTAGTAATGTATTTTTGTACCTCATTTGAGGACACAAAATCAAGTAATTCCCCGATTTTATCGCTAGTTAGGCACTCTGGGTGCTTTATAATTTCACTGAGAAAAGTGGTCTCAATTTTGCTTAAAGCAGGTGCTTCAATTGATTCCATTTCTCCAGTTAGATATTGCATGTCTTCAAATGAAATCTCTTCATGGAAAGACTCTGTGATAAGACCCTCTGGCTCGTCCATTGGAGGAGGTGCAAAGTTTGTAGGCGCCTGATTTCCTGAGAGAAAATCTTTGTAATTACTAATAATTTGAGAGGCCTCAGACTTTAGTCCGATCTTCTTTGCTGCTTGCGCGGCGCGCTCTGTTGCTGATAGACTGTCTTTCAATGGAGACAGTACCGAAAAGACTTCATTTAAGATTTGAAGTTGAGCATCTAGTAACTCTGGAAGTTTTTCTGGAATGACTCTATCGACTTGTACGTCAATAAAGGCCTTAGCATTATCAATTCTCTTTTGAAGCTCAACTGATCCCTCTTCTTGAAGAAAGTCATCAGGGTCTTTGTGGGGTGCAAGGTCAACAAATCTAGCGGTTATGCCAACGTCTAGGAATTGTTTGTTAATTCTAAGCCCTGCATTCCACCCAGCATTATCATTATCAAGTGCTAGGTAGATATTCTTTGTAAGCGCTTTCAGTTTAACGACAGAACTATCACCCATGGCAATTCCTTGAATACCAACTGAGTTTGTAAATCCTTTGTTAAATAGTGCGATCTGGTCCATATTTCCTTCAACTAAGATAACAGCATCCTTGCTCCTGATACTACTCTTTGCAAGGTGGAGTCCATAAAGGATGTGTTTCTTCTTGAAGATGAAAGACTCTAATGAATTCATATATTTAGCTTTCTGATACTCGAAAACTGCACGACTGGTATAACCGACAACTTGGCCGTATTGGTCCCAAATAGGGAAGATAATACGGTCTCTAAAAGTGTCATAGTGGGACTTGGAGTCATTCTTATCAATTCTGATAAGGCCAAGTTCTGTCGCTATTGTGAGAGCGAAGTTTCTCTCTTTCTCGTTTGGAATAGAGTTTAGATAGCTTGTGAGCTTACTGTCTTTAGGGGCGTAGCCTAGATTGTAGGTCTTCGCTATATCAACTGTTAGTCCACGATTTTTTATAAATTTAGTATATTCTTCAAATCGTCCTGACTCGGCAATCCTCTGGTAGAGCTGGCTGCTTTTAGTCAGGATTTTTTCGGCCATAAGAACTTTTGGCGGCTTGGCCTTTTGTTGATTGTAATCATCGAAGTTGATTCCGTGATTTGTACAAATCTCTTTTAGCGCCTCAATGAAATCTAGATTCTTATAATTGATAACAAAGTCGATTGCATTTCCACCGGCCTCACAAGCAAAGCACTTATAGCGCCCACGTGAGTCTGTGACATTCATTGAGGGCTTGTGATCATCGTGAAAGGGACATACAGCAAGAGCAGTATTTCCTTTTTTAGTTACAGGTATATAATCTCCGACGACTGCGGAGATAGGAAGCTCTGTAACAATTCTCTGTTTAAGGTCCTTAAGGGACATGGGCCTCTAGTCCTTTTTCTTAGAAACTAATTCAAACGCTTTAATTTTAATTCCCTTCTTAAGAAAAATCTTTTCAAACTTAGTAGAAAAACTAGCTAAGAAATGATCAGGTTGCTCTTCTCTTAGGCGGTCAGTAGACATAACGACATCAAATTGTTCGTTCTTTTCCATGACTTCTTTCATGTGTTCAGCGTAGCCGTCGTGGTCTGTCTTAATTAAGATTCTACCACCAGGCTTTAAAACTTTGTAGGCTTGATTTAAGAATGGCTCTTGGAAGAGTCTCTTTTTTAAATGTTTATTCTTAGGCCATGGGTCTGGGAAGAAGTAGAAGATCTTATCTAGTTCATTCTCTTCAAATAGGAAGTGAATTCTCTCACCCTTTCCACGTAGGTACTTAAAGTTCTTAGTAGGGTGGGCGGCCAATTTTTTAGCTAGAGAGAAGCTTCTCTTGAATCTATAATCGAGACCTACGAAATTTACGTCAGGGTTCTTTTCTGAGAACTCCATCATAAAGTGTCCATAGCCAGTTCCAATTTCTAAGTAAAGTGGACCCTCTCTTTTAAAGGCCTCACTATTCCACTTACCTTGAAGAACTTCAGCTTCATGATCTCTATAAACAAAGTCCTTAAACTCATCGAGCTTGTCGCTGTATGGATTTTTAGTAGTGTATTTGAACTCATCGCTATAGGTGAGATCGACCATCATTACCTCTATATAAAAAAAAATTGAATTAAGAAGTCTAGATAACACGCTCGGACGTAGCTATCAATATGAATATTTAAAGTATAGAATTTACATTTTTGATGCATTGCGTTTCTCGTGTGATATGAACTCTTAAATACTAAATTAGGAGACACCATGAAGAAGACGTTACTCGCTCTTTCTATAGGATTCTGCACACTTACATCAGTTAATACCTTTGCTGAGTCCAAAGCATCTTTTTGCGCTGGCAGAAAGTCGGTCAGGTCATTAAAGAGACAAGTTTTGCAAAGAGATAATCTCTTGGCCTTTAGGAACCAGGGAGGATTAATAAATGGTGGTGTTTGTTGGTGGCATAGCCGCTTTCAGCGTAATGCAATGGTTACTGCTAGATTTAGACCGGAGCTTGATTATCCTTCTGAAAGAGAAGTGAAAAAAATAATTAAAGCTATTAGAAAGGGAAAAAAAGTTGTCGAGGTACCAGGCTATAGAAGTATCAATGACTTTTCTTATTCTAACGCTGACTTAATTCAAAGAGAGTTAGAGAAGTGGCAAAAGGGAGATGGTTTTCTAAGACAGCAGTGGGCGGTAGGACTTTGGGGATCTCATGAAGTCTCTGAAGAAGAACTAAAAGAGCGAATGGATGATCTCTATAGCTATGTTAAGGGTGAGGGGAGAATTGCTTATCAAATGCTTCAGATTGATGGGATTGACTCACACGCATGGTTAGTGTTTGATATGGAAAAAACCTCTAATGGCTATAGACTACAAGTTTTAGATAGTAACTATCAGAGATCTCAAATCTATACTTATAGAGAGGGGATGACTTCTTTTGATCATGATCACTATGGTAGCTTTGTTCCCTACACTGGAAAAAAGAGTGAGCATGAGAAGTCTTTTAAGGCAGTAGAGAAGTACTGTAATAAATAAAAGGCAATTGTAATCTGCTAGGGGTCCTTTCCTAGCAGAGATTTTCCTAATCATAAGACTATCTTTTCTACTAAACACAACCTTTATTGGCAGTGAGTTTAGGCCCTTAAGGTTGAAAAAATATTTAACTTTTTCTCTATCTAATTGAAAATACTATGGGGAGTAAGATAAATTGCCTTTCGCAAATATTTCCATGCTAACTAAAATTTGATTGGGAGTATACTGCTGATATGAAAAGAATATTAATCATGTTGACTATTTTCTTTAACTTCTTAACTTTCTCTACTGAAGTTAATATTGGAGTTGAGAACTCTTGGCCTCCTTACGCAAACGAAGATGGAGAGGGTATCTCTTCCGATATAGTGGTTAAGGCCTTTGCTGAGGTTGGGGTAAAGGTGAAGTTACATGTGTTTCCTTACTCTAGAATCATGGAGATGACCAAGAGAGGAGAGCTCGATGGCTGCTATAATGTCATGAGAGATAAAACTACAAACTCAGAGTTCATTTTTGGTTCTGAGCCCATCATTGAAACGACTGCTTCTTACTATCACTTAAAAAATTCTCCTTATAAAGAAAAGCTTAGTAAGGGAGATAAGGTTGCTCTGATGCGAGGGTATCAGTACGGTGATGAGTTTGATGAAAATAAGAGTAGCTACGACGAAACCAGAGTAAACACCCAAGAGCAAATTCTTAAATTGATTTTAAGAAATAGAGTAGACGTTGGAATTCTCGCAGATGGGAGCGCAAAGTTTCATCTTAAGAGATTAAAGTTAGAGAATGCCATTACTAAAGGGGCCATTCACTTTAAGTTAAAAGTATTCTTGGCCTTTTCAAAAAGTAAGGAGCGCTCTGAGAAGTTAGCTACTCTATTAGATCTTGGAATTAAAAGTTTAAAAGAGAAAGGGATTTATCAAAGTCTACTGAGTAAGAAGAAAAAGGGCCAAGAGTCTTTGGCCCATTCACATTAAGATTTTTTAATTAAATTACAAACGTACTCAATTTGCTCTTCTGTAGTGAAGGCACTAATTGGTAAGCAAAGAGTATGACCAGCAAATGCTTTTGCCTTCTCATCCTCTCCTTCATAACCTTTAAATGGAGTCATCTCACTAAGAGCTTCCGCGTAGAATGGAGTCGTAGAAACACCATTGTCAGCAAGTAGTTTGGCCAGAGATTCTCTTTTTTCAGAGCTCTCACACTGAACAGGGTAGAGGTGCCATGAAGATGTTTGTAAGTACTTTGCAGGAAGAGTCTTTACTGAAGCTCCCTCTAGGTGCTTGTGGTAAAGAGCTGCGGCAGCTTTTCTCGCCTTGTTATACTCTTCAATCATTTCAAGCTTCTTGTATAGAACAGCGGCCTGAATATGATCGCATCTTGAATTTCTACCGTACATGCTATCGTCGCCTCTTCCGTGGTTTCCAATAGTTTTAATTTTATTGTAGAGCTCTTCTGTTGGCACTAGAACGGCTCCAGCATCACCAAAAGCTGCTAAGTTCTTTGTAGGGTAAAAAGAAAAAGTTGATAAATTATTTGATGATCCAACAGGACCTGTAGGAAGGAAAGTTCCCTGGGCCTGAGCAGAGTCTTCAATTATTTTGATTCCTCTAGGATTACAAACGTCCTCAATTTCTTTGATAGGAGCAGGTAGTCCGTATATGTGAACAGGAATAACTGCTTTTAAGTCATGTGCCTGCGCCATTCTTTCAAGAGATTTAGGACAGATTAATCCATCTTCAGGATTAATATCAATATAGATTGGAGTGGCCCCACGATTTAAAACAGCTTCAATAGTTGCGTAGAATGTAATTCCTGGCACGCCAACTTTATCTCCATGACCTACGCCCAATACCTCTAGAGATATTTCAATAGCATCTGTCCCATTTCCAACTAGCGCACAGTGGTTGGCTCCTTGCATTTTTGCAAAGTCTTTTTCGAATTTATGATTATACTCGCCTTCTGCAAAGGCATTGTTGTCAATGATTTCACCAATGATATCTTTGACCTCTTTTCTAAAATTTTCATTATGTAAATTTTGAAAGTCGTAAAATGAAATTTCCATCTCTATAGTCCTAGGATAAAGGTATTTAGAGTGGAGTATAACAGCGTTTTTTATTAAGAGCTATAGTGATATTTAGGCACGAAGTGTTAGTTCTTCTTTGTCCAAGATTCAAGTATCTGTGCCGCTTTCTTGGCCATTTTTGGATCTTTTAACTTCGAATTAATAGATTTTATGTAGGCTTCTATTTCAGTCTTCTCTTGAATAGAATCTTTCTTTGTTTGATCTTGCGTCTTCTCTTTTTCGACGGCCGCTAGAGATAGAGCAGGGGATGCCTGCTCTTTCGTCTTCTTATCTTTGAATAGATTTTGCAATTTCTTTATTCCCATATCTTAGCTTACGCTGCAACTTCAGGGTTTCTTTTAGATTTTTGGTAGTACTGAACAACTTTGTCCATATGATCTTCAATAATCTCATATAGCTCAAGCTTAGTTTCTCTTGGGTCCATTCCTTCGGGCATTGCTGAGTAGATTAACTCTGCATTCACTTCAGTAAAAACATACCAAGTGTTACCAAGTTTTTGAAATGCTACTTCTGAGTGATCTTGTTGTGTGTTGTGTGTTGTCATAGTGTGTGCCCTCCGTTCTGGACTATGGTAGATTCTCGTCCTGAGCCTCTAATCTGTTTCTACATAACTTATCGCCGGTGGCCGTCAAAACTTTAGACATTTTTTACATTCTAAGTTGTCGAAAATATTGACGATTTACAATTAGCTTTAAAAAAAGTTAATAACTCGCCTGAATTCCTAAATAAAGACTAAAGGTCGCTGATAGAGGAAAATCAACTTGATTTGAGTTATTCCAAAAACTTGTGATTTCTCCCTCTGACTCAGTGGTTAGAGAGTAGGGAAGATTGAAGTTTGTTTCAGCACCAAAGATAAAGTCCACTTTGCTCTCAGGGATAATGTCTCTGATGTTGTAGGAGAGTCCAAGCTTTGGTGTGATTGAGTAGCCACTAAAGAGTCTCTCTTCAAAACTCTCAGCTCTCGTTGCTTGTTCTACTGAGTAACGGTGAAGATTATAGGTAAAGGCACCATAGGTTTTGAGTGATCTATCTTCTGTTCTATAGATGTCATAAGAAATATAGGGACCTATTCCTATCTCCCCGTGAGTTTCTTGAGAGGTTCTATCATTAGTGATGTAGTAGACACTTCTTTGTCCATGGATTTGAAGAATTCCTCCAAAGTAGAATCTATCATAGGCATCAAAGTGAACTTTTCTAGAGTAGGTTGTAACAAATGAATATCTACTACCTATATTTTCTTCAAGGATATTTGATCCGTAGTTAAATCCTGACTTGCTGGCCGGACCCATACCAAAGGTTACTGTTGCCCTTGCCTTATTTTGAATAACAAATGGATATCCCTTTTCAAGAGGTTCTTCAATTCTATAGTCTGTTGGATCGTAATTCGAGTAAGGATTCATCTGTAGAGCAGATTCTCTTTCATCATTGTAGATAACTTTAACATACTTCTTAGGTACCCAGGCATCTTGTCCACTTCTAGTGAGGGTTTTTAGAAATTCTACATCTTGATACTGCTCTTCTAGGGGAAGGCCCTTAGAGTTAACATTGTAATTCATTTCCCATGAACTCTTCACGATTCCCTGCTTATGAATAAATAAGTTCTTTCCCTTTCTCACTCTTTGCAGAACTCTTGACTTAAGTGATGGTTCACTTAAAAGGGGAGCTTCAAGAACTATGACTTGGGCCTCTAGTGCTAGTGTCGATGTACAGTAAAAAAAGAAAAGAAGAAATTTTAAAGTATCCATGTATATTGATAACCCACTGTTAATGCGCTTTGGTTTATTGTCTCTTTTGAATTTGAGAAGCTTGCTTGATTTTGTAGTTCACCCTTGATGGATGTTTTTATAAAAGAATTTTCTATACCTAGTGAAAAACTTCCATACTTAGTTTTATATGCGGCCTCCACTCCTAGTTGCCATGCTAGGCTCGAGTAGCTAGCACTAGAAAACTCT
Source organism: Halobacteriovorax sp. (assembly GCF_041587335.1). GTDB lineage: Bacteria > Bdellovibrionota > Bacteriovoracia > Bacteriovoracales > Bacteriovoracaceae > Halobacteriovorax. The sequence continues at coordinate 4,279 of NZ_JBFGYP010000056.1, read as the reverse complement.
GAAGTAGCATTAAAGAGGAGAGATTTCTTTACAGCAAATTGTGTATTAAAGACTAGATCTCCATAGGAATAAAAATCATATTTAATAGTTGGGCCTATGGAGATTGAACTCCATGTAATAGAGTCTGATTCACTTTCCACAATTCCAGACTGATAATCAAAAACTAGACCGAGATCAATTGGTAGAAGAGAGTTGAAATAAGACTTAATACTTAGGCTATTTGATTTAGCTGTCTCAAGTTCATCTGTTGCAAGTGTGTTCAATGTTTTAAAGTCTGTTGATTCACTCCTATAGATGAAGTGCATCTCAACAGGAATAGATCTATCAACGCTGTGGTATTTATTTTTCTTTGGATAAATTTTATTTCCAGCAATTGTAGATCTAAGCTTTATGACCTCTTCTAGAAAGGCTAGATTTTTAGTGAGAGTTCTATATTTGGCATTCTTTTTTTTGTCGTAAATATATGACCACTTACCGCCGTAAAGTACTTCTCTAGCGCTAACGTACATTTTGCTTGGATTCTTTATGATGACGTCTTTATCTAGTTTATAGAGAGAAGAGTTCTTCATAAGTACTGCATATTGAATCTTTGGAGTTGTTGGGGCCTCTTTTATATACTCTTTAATTTTATATCGCTTAAATTTTTGCTTATCAGTATTTAGAACTTTTGAAAGATCATCTATATTTTGAAAACTAATATCATCGTCTAAGAATTGATCGAGCACATCATTAGAAGGTTCTACAATAATTAGATCGTTTGCAGAAATTTGAACTGCTAATAAAATAAATAAGAAGCTAAGAGCTGTCTTCAACTCAATCCTCCAAAGCGGTAAGATATTAAGTTTAAATTGTATCAGCGATTTAAATTTAGAGCCATATAGTCAAAATATACGAGTGAGGACTTTTTCTGACCAATTAGGTTTTCTAGATTTTCGTTAGGCCTAGAACACTTATGATTTTTTAAATATTAAGATATCTTTTTTTTCGATAAGGGAGAAGAATTGAGTGACTTAAGTCTTTTGATTTCAATGTTTTATCAGCGATGGCTTATGCCTTGCGACATTCTTGCCTACATATATTTAAATCTTTAAATAGCATATATTTGATTAAGGTGAACTCGCTGCGAGAATATATGAAGGAGTTAGGAAAGGGCATGGACGCGCAATTAAAGAAAACAATTACATTAGTAGCAAAGGGGCTAGGTGTAGTAGCGTTTGTAACGACTGCTTATTTAACAATAAATATAAATATTCATAGGCAAAGGCTTAAGGATATTCAACCTGTTGCTAAGAGCTTTAAGGCCTGTAACGATAGAGTTCAGCAGACAAGCCAATCTTACCTAAGCACTAAACTTGCTCATGTCAGTATGACTGCTGGCTTTGTTAGAGGAAGTAGTGACTGTCTTAAAGAAAGCGGTGAAGACCTTAGTAAAGTAGGTGGGCTTTCAGCATCACTAATGAATAAGGTTGTAGCGTACTCTAAGAATGTAAGTGATCTACATAAGCTTGTTCTAAGACCAAAGAATAAAGATACATATAAAATTCTTAAAGAGAAGGCTTCACAGCTTGAAGCATCTTATAGTGAAGCTTCTAGAGAGTTTCAAAAAATACAAAAAGATTTTTCTAATAAGAGCAGTTTTATCAATAATAACTTTTACCTTTTATCAATAGGGACTTTACTCATGTCACTCATTATCAATTTATTATCATGGCGATCAAAGAAATCGAACTTAATAGCAGAAGTTGAAAGGGAGGCAAGTGAGCTCTCTTTAAGTGGTAAGTTCGACAACGGACAAGAAGTTGAAGCATTTGTTAGTAGATCTCTAACAGCAGTAGGACTACATAATGTAGAGAACTTACTTTCAAATTATCTAAAATATCGTTTAAAAAAACATGCAATGGAAATGAAGTTTGATAAAATTGATGAACTCACTGCTATCCCTAGACATGACTTTGGTGAAAATGAAGACTTAGATAAAATTTCTGAAGTTGTTCATAGTGTGAGCTCAAGACTCGATTTACTTGATTCAATTAGTGATGACATAAAAGAGATCCAGTCTAAAGGCGAAGGGCAGTCAGGCCTTGATAATATTTTAAAAGTTGTTAACGCCGCAAAGAGTGAGAGTAAAAAGAGTAAGAAGGATCTATCTGAGAACTTAATCTTTATACTTAATAAAATAAATGAACTAGAAGAAGAGAATGTTCATCTCAAAAAGCAAACTTCAAAGAAAATTAGTAAACTAGAAAATGAATATGGCCTTCTTAAGGAGAGTACTACTCGCGAAGTTAAAAGACCTGTTGAGGTAAAGAAAACTCCTGTCGCTAAGGTTGTAGAGACTCCTGTAAAGAGAGAGGAGACTCCAGTTGAGCTTTCTCAAGAAGTCAGCAATGAGAACTTTGACCTAGAAACTTGTGTCCTAAATTGTGTTAATGAAGTCTCGGCTTCTAACTCTTCAAGAGACGTAAGGTTCGATGTTAACATTGATTCTGGTATCACTCTTGGAAAGTCTAGAGAAGGTGTCGTTAAGATTATGAGAGAGCTCGTTAAGCAATCTATAGAAAATAATAGAGATATTACTGAAGAGAAAATCCTCACTATAAAATCTAAATCAATTAGTAGTGGTGTGCTACTTAACTGTACGATGAAGCAGGTCGATTCAATTGAAGATATTGGTAGTATGAAGCTTTCTTCTCAGAATTTTCATATCTTTGACCCAATTGAAGATACAAATACTGAGATGATCTCAAGTCACTTTACAAGACTGACGGATATCAATGGGGAAGTTATTGGAACTAGATATAATTTCTGTCTAGAGCTAGATACTATTGAGAGTAAAGAACTACCTCAGGCACCAAGCTTATTTAATAATTAATAAATTAATTAATATATTGGAGTTGTAACAACTCCAATACTATTGTTCGGCTCGAATTGCCGGGGCCTCTTCAACGTGATTGGCCTTGAAAAGAACACCTAGTCCCATAGGAACTTCTTTTGATGGCCTATGAAGAACTCTTAAGACAATCCTTCTATTTCTAAGTTGATTCTCTTCGATTGGGTTACCATCTTTATCATTATTAGGGTAGGCAGGTTTAGTATCTGCATAACCTATGGCCACTAAGTACTTTCTATTAAAGCCTTTAGTTTCAAATCTTCTTGTCACTGTTGACGCTCTAGCGGAGCTCAATTCCCAATTAGAAGGGAATTGACGACTATGAATTGGAATATTATCAGTATGACCTTCAACTAGTACTCTTACATCTTTATGAGTTGTGATAATTTTATCAATGATAAGATCTACAAACTTTTGAGAGTCACTTGTAAGTGTGGCCTTCCCTAAATTGAAAAAAGTTCGAACATTCATCACAATATCTAGGCCATCATTATTTTGCTGAACCTTTATAATATTTTGCATATTAGATATTGAATTAAGCTCTACCATGAGCTTTTTCATTTTACTGTCGGATATATCATTTTCACCATGGAAGTACTTTGCCATGATTTCAGCTTTTCTTTGGAAAGTTGCAGGATCGTAGTTTGCAAAGGCCATCATTAGGATAAAGAAGCAGGCCACAAGAGTCATTAAGTCCGCATAGGATGTTAGCCAACCGGCATCATCACCACCACCACCAGACTTCGGAGGAACTGAGCGAATAACAGGAATCTCATCATCCTCTTCTTCTTCTCTGTCAATGTCTTCGTCTTCTTCGTCGTACATCTATTTTCCTAGAACTTCTTTCCAATCTAATCTTTCACTTGGAAGTAAGAATGAATTTAATCTCTCTGCTAAAACAATTGGACTCGTTTTTTTAATCATTAAACGAAACCCTTCTAGAATAATTTTATTTTGTAAGTATCTCTCGTTTGCAGAGTCCTCTAGATTCTCCCCAACAGGAATAATCATTAAGTTGGCGATAATAACCCCGTAGAGTGTTGTAATTAAACAAACACCCATCGCTGGACCAATAGTTTTCATAGCATCGGCACCACCAAGGTTTGCTAGAAGTACAACCATCCCGATTGTTGTTCCCATCATTCCCATGGCCGGTGGGTATTTTCCCATCGCCTGAAATTTACTAGTATCTCTCATATAGAGTTCGTGAACATTTTCAATTCTCTCATTAAGAATCAAAGTAAGAGTCTTGATATCAACAATACCATCTTCAAGAAGATGTAGAGCTTCATTTAAAAAGTGAAGGTCACACTCTTCAATAAGTGCTGGAATTGGAGTTCCCGTTCTGTACTTCTCTGAAATTTGAATAATAGAGATAATCGTATTCTT
>NZ_JBFGYP010000055.1:0-19501 GCF_041587335.1 Halobacteriovorax sp. | reverse complement strand
TATAATCATTACTATGAGTAAAAAACTATTAATGGGATGTCTTCAGGTAAGTATCCTGATTAACTTCTTTCTATATATGAAAATTTATAAAGAGTCTGACAGACTTAATGCTGCCTTAGAGAATTCTGATGGGGCATGGGTGCTTGATCAAGGCTTTACTGTTGAGCCTGAAAAAATATATTTCTTGGGTCGATATTGCTCGATTGGTGAAAACTTCATGTTTGTTAAAATTGAAGGAAACCATTTTAAGTTGTGGCACGAGGTCAGAGGGGATTTTGAAGTCGTTCAAAATACTCGTCCAAATGTCATGGGTGAGATTAGTGTAATTGACTCATTTCACGCAAATTTTAAAGTTCTTTATGCTGATGAGACAAGTGATATTAGAACTTATAAGATGCAGCTTGAGTATGTTGCTCAAACAGGTAAGGTCGTTAGCTATTCTCCCGTTGATGATAAGGCCCTTCGGTTTGATTTAAGAAACTGTTATTAATCATTATAAAGAGATGGAATATTATGTCTAAAATATTTTTAATAATATGTGTATTCGTAAGTGTCTCTATGAGCTACTTTTTTTATACTAGGTATCAAAATATTAATAATGAATTTCTTGAAACCTCTGGCGAAGTTGAAAGAATAAGGGCACAGAAAATACTTTTTGAAAAAAGATTAAAAGAAGTAGAAAAAAGTGAACGTGAAATCATTAAAAAATTAAAAGAAGAAAAGTTTAAAAAAGTTACACTTGCTGGAGATTTTTGTACTAGTGGAAAAGAACAAGTACTTGTCAACGCTTCTGAAGATGGAGTTATTAGTGTTTGGACAAATATAAGCCCAAATAAACCTTTTAATAGGGTCGAGGTCGCACCTGCTTTGTCTGGTATTTTTCATGTTTTAGATCGAAATGAAATTAGCCTAAGCACTCTAAAAGCTGAAAAACCAGAAGATATAAAGAATAAAGTCTTAAAAATTCTAAGCCTCAAGAATGATAGTATTATGAGCTTTTCAGCAAATGAATCAGGGGAGGAGGAAGTTTTTTCTAAAAAGAACTGTAGTTCTTTAAAGAATATTAAAGATATAGTATCAAAAGTAAATTCTTTTTCTCCAGAGTATTGTTCCTCAGGAGTACCTACTTATAAAGTTAAGTTTGATAATAGTAGATTTAAAGTCTTTAAACTTGCAAATAAAGCAGATCTTGCTGTCTTACCAATAGAGGCAGGAGTTGTTGTCGCTCTAAAAGAAAAAGAAGCAGAAATTAAAACTATTTTTTCGAATCAAGAGGAAGTCAATAAAACTGGAACACTTGTTCTTTCATACTCAGGAAATAATAAAATTATCGAAACATTTTATAATAAAAAGTATCCTCAAGAAATCTTTAGTCCGAAAAACTGTCAATAGAGGATTGTTAAATATGGACGAAGACAATAGTAAATTAAAGACTAAGCTTATCTCAACTGGAAATGTTATTGAAACTTTCAAAGAGAGAGGCCTTGATCGCCAAAACTTTTGTGTAGTTCCTTTTTCCACCGTTATTCTTGAGCCTAATGGGTCAGTTGGTATGTGCCGATTGAAAGGAACAGAATACTCTATCGGTAATCTTAAGAATAATACCTTCGATGAAATTTGGAATGGCGAAATTGCAAAAAGATGGAGGAGAGAATTTCTTGAGGGAAATTCTAAAATGTGTCGAAGCGATATTGATTATAATAATTGTAACCTTTGTGCTGGTAATAACGAACTTCTAGAGCACGCAGAGCTTTCTGAAGTTCAGTCATCTCCTGTTTTAAAATTAACGGCTAATTTTAATGGATTTTGTAATTTAGAATGTCAAATGTGCCACGTTTGGAAAATGCCTAATGGCTTTTATACGGAAGAAAACTTTTGGAAAGATGCTAGATTATCTATGTTCCCTAACTTAAAAGAAATAGACATGCTATCAGGAGAGCCATTCCTTCAGAATGACACGTATAAATTAATTGATGAAGTAAGTGCAGTTAATCCTAAATGCAAGTGGAATATTACAACTAATATGCACTGGAAGCTTACAACAAAGATTATGAGTTATTTAGATAAAATAGAAGTGAAGAGTATTGTCGCTAGTATAGATAGTTTAATTCCTGAAGTTTATAATAAAATACGTAAATTAGGAAACTTGAGTGTCGTACTAAAAAATATTGATGCAGTTCTTGATTATGAGAAAGATAGAATTAAAAGAGGGAAGTCTTCTCTCAATATAAATATGAATTTCTTAGTGCAAAAAGATAATTGGAGAGAAGTTCCTCATGTCTTAGATTTTTGTAATAATAAAGGAATCTTGCCATTTATTTCACTTTGTTATGAGCCTATAGAGTATAGTCTGTTAGAGCTAGATAAGAACGAAAAGGTTCGAGTTTTGGATTTTCTTTTGTCTATGGATGCAGTTAAAGTTTCTCTTTCGATGAGAGTTATTAAGCCACTAATTTTTTCATTACCAAGTATAGATAGGGCCTACTATCTTCCTATCATGAATAAGAAAATGAATGAATCCTATAAAGAAAAACTTAATCTATAAAAAAGGTAAGATTTTGTTATTAGTTTGAACTTGGTAAATTTTTATAAATTTAGTTTTCTCTTCTTTTGAAAAAGTATCGATAAGTGCTAAAAGTACACGCCTTGCCTGAATTAGTTGATCACTATTAAGATTAGTGAAATAGTAATGTAGTATTTTTACTCTTTCTTTTTTGTCGAGTGTTGATGGGGAGAAATGGCTTGGGAAATAAACGTATTGAATAAAAATATCTAATGCATTTTCTTCACAAAAACGGAACATATTAACAATCTCATAAACATTCTCTCTCTGTATTGCAAAGTTAGTTAAGAGTTGAAATGGTCTATTTATATTTTTTCTTTCTATAGCATATTCTTTAAGATCTGAGATTGTACTTAGAACTTTACCTAGCTCGCCTGGAGCCCTTATCTTTGAATAAGAATTTGTATCTAGTGAGTCTAGGCTCACTGATATTATTCTAAAATCAACTTTATCCAGTTGTTCCTTTATTTTCTTTGTGAACTTCCATTGACCATTTGTTGTGACCTCCCATGTACATTTTGTATTCTTTTTACTTGAAAGATCTATTAACTTGTAAAAATCCTTTTGAATGAATGGCTCACCGGCTAAGCAATCAATTTGTATAACAAATGGAAGAATATGATTGGATAGGTGTTCCCAAAAACCAGGAAGACTGTCGTACAGTCCATTAGGGAGTTGCCATACATCGCAAAAAGGACATTTCAAATTACATTTACCATTAAAATCTGGAGTGAGTCTGAGAATTGGTGTTTTAACTATTTCATTAACATCAATATGGTTGATCAGGTCTTGATAGTTGTTTAATCTATGGCAAGAATTATGTCGAATCTCTTCTTTACATGTTTCAATATTACCTGTTAGAAACTCTCGTCTCCACGCTCTTACTTTTTCTCCGTTCCATATTTCTTCAATTGATGAATCTTTTATATTACCAACTGCATGCTCATTTCCTTTCTCTCTACAGCAGCCTACAAGTCCATTTGGATTTAAAATGAGAGTGGAAAATGGTACGGGACAAAAAGAATCAGGAAGTGAATCTTTCACCTCTTCATATCTTCTAATTTTCTTCTTCTCATTTTTCATATTTTGAATACTTACATAGAACAATATTTAATATCTTTTGATATCTTAATATTTGTTAGTTTTCTTAGTTTAGGATTTGCCAGATAGACCCTTACTAGTCTTTCAAGGTTTTGCGGGTATGAGTGAACTAAACTGTCATTTTGAATGGCACATAAATCTTCTCTGAAGTTTGGTGATATTTTCCCCATCTGTGCTACTACTTCAGAACTGAGCCAGTCTGAGAAAGCAATGTTTATCTGTTCTTTTTGTTGGCCTTCTACTGGATAGTATGGAGTATTGCAAAGTGGATATTTATATAAGGCTTCTTTTTGTTCTTTTGTGATGGTCTTACTCTTATACAATTTCTCAATTTGGCTATCATCTCTTTTCTTTGCATATATTGAATTAATTCCTCTTAAGCAATCTAGTGGCTTTTGAAAAGGAAACTTCTTGTCTGCAAATAGAATTGACCATCTACAAGGGGACACAGCAAGAGCCATTTGTTGTATGAAGATTGAGAGTATTGTATCTCCGTCATTGTGTCGTGAGGCCTTTTGACCAATTACTAAAACGTTATGTTCTGGATTATATTCTATTCCCATTTTTAAGTACTTTTCAGGGTCTTTAATAAATATTGATTTGGAGATGGTTTCGACCCAGTTAAGCTTAATGGTTACAATACTACCCTTGAGGATCATGGCACTTTTTTTAGGGATTTTTTGAGAATCAATATACTTGATAAGTAAGTATTTAGCCGTTTCAAATATTTCTTCAAAAGATTTTTTCTTAACTTCAGGGAAAGCTATTTTATGTAGCTCTTCAAAACCTTGATTAATTAGTGATTTTTGAGCAAGGTTTAATTTTAGATATGACTTCAATAGAAAAGCCTTAAAAAATTGGCTTCTCCATTCCTTTATAATATTTGTCTGTTTTGTAGGATCTATTTGAGAATATGCAGCCCATTTATCTAGGGAGTCTTTATTGTGCTTATATGTATTATTGGAAACATCATTTAGGACTTGATCGGAAATTTTATAAAAGGCCCTAGTATTAGATATTCTTTCAAATATCATGTTTTCTATTTGTTTTACTTTTTGATATTCAACGTTCGGTAAATCTTGCCAGAGATCACATGCCGAAATCTTTATTGACTCATTTGCATAGGTTGATATTGATATTAAAGATAGTACTAGTATTAAAGCTGTTTTCATTTCTATATTGTAAGGTAGTGTTGTTCTTATCTCCAGTAATTTTGTCCATATTAGAGTATTTGATGTGGATATCTAGTATATGAAAAATGTCTAATATTTTTTAATAAGCATGGATTTGCCCTTTGTTTATGATGATAAGACATTCAATAATACCTTCTAAATGAGTACTTTAACATGAACTCTAGAATCTAAAATAAGCACATTGTATTACTCTGAACATTTTTTTGAATATTGGGAGCCAATTAGAATATAAGAGACGTAATTGTCATAAAAAATATATGTAATATGATTACTCTAAAGGCCCTTATATTAAGAGCTTTGAACATTACACCCTTAAAAGAAGTTGAATTCACTGGATTGGGGGGATTTCTTTGAGATGGTTAATTATACTGTATAATCAGTAGTTTAAGAATCTCTGCCAATTAAATGCGTAAATAATAAAATGAAATTCCTTGATGAATTACTTCAAGTAATTGATTTTATAGCGGCAAAGAATGACGGTATGAGTAAGCGAGTCTCTTGCGATATAATTGCAAGTAATATTACATTTCTTGAAATTAGGTGTTTTTATGGCAAAGAGAAGTTTTCTATCAAACTCTTCAGGTTTTACTTTAGCAGAAGTCGTTATCGCTGCTGGCATGCTAGGTGTTGTATCACTAGGGGTTACTCAACTGATGGGAACAATGACAAAAGGCCAGAGAAAAATTTCTCAAGACTCAACAGTATCTTCTCTTACTCAAAGAGCAGAGATCCTTCTTAGAAGAGAGCATAACTGTTCAGCTAACCTTAGAGGGGAGACAATTAGTGCGAATTGGACAGCGTTACCTACTCTTGTTAGAGCAACGAATGATTGGGAAAGAAGTAATGCTGGAGATATTAATGCCAATAAAGTAACAGTTTTAGAAAGTGGTCTTCTTTACGGTGGAGCTTCTGGAAGTGTACGTCTTAGATCTATTGAGTTTAAATCTTATTATCAACCAGGTAGTACACAATATGGAGTAGATGCTAACTATAATACTACTCCTGAAAACAACTATACATTCGATAATGATGTTGGTGCCACTGATGGTGGTGCAGATAACCAGCGTGAAGTAGGAACAGTTGTTTATCGTTTAATTTTTGAGAGACTTGCCCGTGGTAGAACTGGAACTGATGAACAGGCGCAAGAAGATTTTAACAAGAGATCATTTGGTTCAGAGACAAGTACTCAATATATAGAATCGAGGGTTATTGCAAATGGAGCGGGAGTTATTCAGAGTTGTTATGGTGATAATGAAAACTTTATTGGAGCATCTTGTGATAGTTTAGATGGTCAAATTGAAAATGGATTCTGTAAGGGAATAAATATTAGAAGTATGAATGCAGATACTGCTCCTGCAGTTACTGTGACTGGAAACCTTCTTGTTAGTCCAGATGCAGCTGACATGGGATCAATAGGTGTAGGCTTAGCTGTAAATGAAGGTTCAGCAAGTAATTTAGATATCGCAGGTTCAGTAGGTGTAGGTATGGCCTCATCTGGAACAGCTGGTGATTTATCTGTTCTGACTGGGCTTGGTGTTGGTGTTGACGCAAATAATATTGCTGGTGATGCTCTTATAAATAACTCTATGGCAATTGGACTTGGAGTTGCTGGTGGTGGTGAAGGAACATTGAGAGTAAGACAAGGAGCCGCCGTCGGTGATGGAGTTGCAATGCCTGCTGGAGATGGAGATATAGCTGTAAAGAGCTCTGTTGGAATAGGAAATGGAGTTGCTCCTCCCGGTGGTGATGGAACGCTTTCAGTTAAAACTAGTGTCGCCATAGGAAGTGGGAATGCTGTATCAGGTACAGATGGTACTTTAGATGTGAAGAATTCAGTTTCTATTGGCTCTGGGGTTGATCCTAATGGGGTAGACGGAGATCTTCGTGTTCAAAATGCAATTAGAGCTGGTGACAACAACGCTGCTGGTTTAGGAACTGGTGCAATACAGTCCGTTGATGGTTCAAATACCGTTCTAATAGAAAGTGGGAAAATTACGACAAGTGCTAGATATAATACTAAAACGTTAGCAAATGCAGTTGGGCAACAAGAATTTGTGACAAGAGAGTGGGTTAATATGGTGATAGCATCATCACTAAATCCAGATGGTGTTGTTTCAACTATTGCAGATTATTTAAACAGAGTGGAAGATGAAAGTGATACATATGCTGCTATTAAAATGGCGGTTTGTGATTCTATTATGATAAATGGAACAAGGGATATGTCTGGAGGATGTACTGTATCAGATGTTGGTAAAATGTCCTCTTCATACAATTCTTCAACGAATGTTTTAAGGTTATATCAGGCAGATACTTCTTATGACACAACTTATGTTTTAAAAGATTGTTCTCAAAATGGTAAGTGTTCTGATGTATATTCAAACGATTGGATAAAAGGTTCTCGACTGACTGCCTTGGGAAGATTTAGTGGTACAAATAATGGGTCAGGAAGTGTTACAGGTTCTAAGATCTGTATCTACGGAAACTGTAGAACTACATTCAGTACTCAGAGATGCCCGAGTGGTCAGAATGTTGTTGCCCTAGGCCGAGGTGGTAGTCTTGGTTGTGCAGCACCTTTCGAGTAGGTCTTATTTAATATTTAATTGTTTGCTTATTTCTAAATCATAAGTCTCTTTGTCACTCACAATGGGTCTTAAGATGTTATAAATTCTCTTCGATAAAAATTTATTCTTTTGCATTAAAGGAATTAGAGTTACTTCCTTTAATATTTTATCATTATATCTTTTCTCTCGCTCCAGTAACTTGTCCATATCAAAGTCTAAGAGGTACTTGAAGTCACTTTTTTGAGAGTAGACATAAGTAAGTCTAGCCATATAGAAGTTATTATTGTGATACGAATAATTAGCAAGTAACGGGTAGAGTTCTGTTGGTACATCTTCAATCTTAGTGTGAGCAACATCTATCAAGTCCTCACTTCTCGTATTCTTATAACTTTCTTGAAAAATACTAAGCTCTATATTTAGCTCATCAGAAAAACTTTTACTTTTGAATTGAGTATTTGATACTTTTTGGGCCTTCTCAAGCATACCGTCTTTGATCAAGGCATTGATATAAGAAAAGAGATCTAAATCATTTGTAAATTTTGACTTATAGAGTCTCTGAGAGCTTGTTTTCCATTTGGAAACCTCGTTCATTGAAAGAAGCATTAGTGGGGCTAAAATAACTATAGATAATTTAAGATAGTTTTTAGGCGAGATTTGACAGAGGAAATAGTAAATGAAAAATATCAATGCGATACTTGGAAGATACAAGTAGCGATCAGCCACTGTTGATATATATTGATGATTGAAAGGAATAATTCCTGTATTGATAGCAATTAGAATTATAAACGAGAAAAAAGAGAGAGAGAGTTCTTTTCTCCTGGATTTTTGAAAATATATAACAATTATCGGTAATAGAATAAAGGCCGTATTTATTAATATCTTTATAGAAGAATAAGAGTCGATAGCATTCGTAGGAGTAAGGTTATAGTTATATTCTAAAAAGAAAGGAGCAAAATAGTTTCTAATATAGTAAGAAAGACTTATGGCCGAGACTCCTAAAGATTTAAGAAAGTTGTAATCAAAGATATTAAGGGCCTTTAGTATTTCATTGTAATATGCATAGAAAATTAAGCTATTAACTATTAATGTCGCCGATAAGAGAGGAAAGAAGAACTCTTTTTTATTTTTATAAATATAAATGAGAAGAATTATTGGTGCAGCAACACTGATCGGCTTGAAAGTAATACTTATGGCAAAAAGAATTAGTGCTTTAGATAAAGATTTTGCATTGATTTCATTATTAGTTAATAGATAAGTTGCTAATAGCGTGAAGAAAGTAGCAAATAGCTCTCGTGCAGATGATAACCATACAACACTTTGGACAACGACAGGATGTAACAGAAAAATACTTGTAGAGATTGCAGCAATAGTATTCTTTGTTTTGTCTTGAGAGAGTAATTTATAAATTATTAGACCATTGAATAAATGAAGAAGAATATTGATAAATCTAAAGGGCGCAGGAGATTCTGTTCCAAAGAAAATATTCATAATCTGCCAGTAATTATATGAAAGAGGGATCTTACTTTTGGACCATGGAAGAAGTAGGTCAGTGAGCTCATTAACTCTCGAGTTGAGGATGATGTTATGATTGTCATCAAAGATAAAGAAGTTAAAGTATAAAGAAGGTAAGTAAATAATAAGAGTGATGATCAAGGATATTTTCAAGTATTCATTATTTTTTAGATCGTTCAATATTTTTTTCATTTTAGTTCATCTCTTCTATTGTGTATAAAATAATTGGGAAATTTGCTTTGCTGTAATCAATTGAATCTTTTTCGGACCTTGTTATGAGGTCCTGCCATTTTCCGTTTTCAAAATAAAAACTCTCTCCAGGGGAGGCGCTAGATTCTATCCATTGGGGAGTTAGCTTATCTTCATCTTCACCAAGAAGAACGCTCATCCACGAAGAAGAGTCAATCGCATAGAGACCTGATTTGTTCTCTTGAATGACTTCAACCCTATCTCCTTCTAACAAATTATATGAGGATAATTCAATGTAGTAGAAACCAGGATTTTCTTTTGTGATAGTGTTTTTAAAGATATTCTTGCCATTAATTATAATTGAATAATTAACTGAATCCATTGGAGATGGTATATATATTCCAATGGCATCTAAATACTCACTACTTTTTATAACGTATAGATTTTTAATTGGAGTATGTATCTGTTTGGTATATCTCCATCCATGTAAGGCATGGGAATAAATTTGTGTTCTAGGATCTCGAATTGTTACATCTTTGAAAGAGACTGCACCCATTTCCATATGTCTTCCAACAATTAGGTCTTTATAAGGAATATAGAAAGGACCAACTTTATCTCCTGTTTCATCGTCTATGTGATCACTATCTTTAATTAGCCAGGCACCTCTACTATTTTGATAAGATAAATTATCATCCCATCCAATGATAGATATAGCATGGTTTGGTTCTTTTTCAGTAGTGTTTAAATGTAGTTCACGTTCATTTATAATGTCCAAAGGATCTGGTTGCATAAATTGAGCTGACCCAACAGCACCGGTTTCTCTTAATTCTTTCTTTATTCTTTCTTTTGTCATCGGCCATGATTCTCCCCAACTGAGCCACTCGATACTTTTAGGGAAAACATATCTGTAGTTATTTTTTAGAAGAACTCCTGCATTTGGTGTATTTCCAAATGAGTCAAAATCGTTTTCTGATTTTATTGTAGGAGTTTTTGATTCTTCTACTGCTCCTAGGGTGTTTGATAAGTAAGCAGCTGCTACTTTATAGTCTCCGCCAAGGTGAACCATTAAGCCCGAATTAGAATTATCTGTATTACTTCCTATAAAACCTTTTCCCTGAGAAGAGAACCATTCTCTCCTTGGATCCTTGTCTGTACCGTTTCTGTTAAAGCCGTTGAATTTATCTAAGTGGTATTCTGAAAGGTCATGAGTAAAATTAAGTTTTTTCTTTAAGATATTTGATTCAAGGCTCGATATAGTTGAAAATGCCCAGCAAGTTCCCCATTGTTGTTCTTTTATAGAAGAGAGCTCTCCTTCTTGGAGAAGGTCATAGGTATTTGGATAAATAGCAACGATATAGAATGTTACTAATCCAAAAAAAAATGGAATGGTGGATATTATTCTCGTCATTATTCCAAGTGTATAAACTATTTTAATATTCTTATTAATGATAACATTATAAGATTAAAAGTGATGAAAAAAATTATGAGGATTAATAAGTGAAAGATTGGTTTTATACATATATAGACGGAGAATTTGTTAAAAAAAATAGAGAAGAGTCTATTGTAATTAACAAAGATGAAGTACTTGTTCGTCCAATCTCTGTAGGAGTTTGTGGCTCTGATCTCTATGCAATTAAACATAATAATGGTGAATCTACAATTGGTCATGAGTGGGTAGGTGAGATTTTGTCCATAGGTGATTCAATAAAGAATTATACTATTGGTGAGATTGTTACTTCTGCTGCAAATTATTGCTGTCAAAAGTGTAAAGGATGTCTCTCTGAAAACTGGAGCGACTGTACTGGCCGTAAACTTCTTGGAACCGATGGTGTCAGCGTTATTTCAAATAAAATTAAAGTTCATAAAAGTGATTTAGTTAAACTTCCACAGGACTTATCCATAGAGTCTCAAGTCTTATTAGAAGTTGCTTTCATAGGAGACTTGTCCTATATGCATGCAAAAAGTATCGGACTAGTTGAAGGTGATAAAGTTGCAGTTTTTGGAGCCGGTCCAATTGGTATATTTTCATATTTAGCATTAAAGCATAGGGGCTATGAGCCTGTTCTTGTTGAAAAGAATCCTACTCGTGTTGAAAAGGCTAAACAGCTAGGCCTTAATGTGGAAAATTTTGCGAGCTTCTTACTTAGTGGAGTCAACTTTTCTAAGTATGATGTAGTTATAGATTGTACTGGAGATGGGGCTGGAGGCACGGGTCTATTGCCCCATACGCACTTATTCCCAAAGCGCTCCGGAGCAGTTGTCATTATTGGGAAGTATTTCAATGCAAAACTCGATAATGACTCTTTTTATAAGCAGAACTTGCGAGTAAGTTGGCTTGGTTATCACGGGGTTGAGGAGTTTAGAGATTCTGTGAAATTTTGGACTCCATTAATAGGGAAATATTCTGAAAAAATAGTTGAAAAATTTAATTTCAAAGAAGTCAAAAAGGCCTTTGAGGCCGGGATAAAAAGAGACTATATTAAATGTATTTTAATTGATAAATAGTCTATGTGGTTGATATTATAAGTCTCTGTTATTTTTAGAATTAATGTAATTGTGTTACAATTATTCACAGTATTATAATATTTATGGAGTAGAAAGATGTCAGAAAATAATCAAGATAAGAAAAATGAACAAGATTATTACTTTGGTGGAATTCAAGAGTTTAGCCTTGAGGAAATCGAATCTGAAGTCCTAAATGAGAGTGTATATCTCGATGTCTTCGCTGGATCAGATCCAAGCTTTAAAGAAAACGTAACTTCATTTAATAATGGTCTTGATTTAATTAACAAACTAAATGTTTATGAGTATGACTATAAAGTTAATGAGTTTCCAAAATATAAATTCTCATCAGATCATCAAATTGGTCTAATGGCCGATGAGCTAGAAGGTATTCTTCCTGGTATGGTTGTTACTGACTCTGATGGAAAAAAGTTAGTTGATTATTCAAAGTTAACTCCTGTTCTCACAAAAGCTATTCAACAATTAACTGAGACTGTTAAAGAGCAGCAAACAGTAATTGAAGAGTTAAGAAAAAAGATTAACTAGCTCTCTTGGCCTTCTCTTAGTTTGAGAAGGCTCAAATTTCCAAATGATCACATAAAATTCAAAATAGATAAGTGATGGACACAATAAAGAATAAGTTAAACTGTGAATTAATAGGAGTTAGTAAAACTCTTCATAATTCTTCATGTGCTCATCTTGATGGATCTAAGTTACAAGTTCTAATTACTGAGCGATTTAATAAAAAGAAGTACTCAGGTGAATGGCCATGGCGTACTTTAGAAATCGGTACAAAACCTAGTAAAGATATTAAAGTCGCGGAATGTCGGGATGTGATCACATCTAAGCGTTTTGAATTCGCATTAGAAAAGCACTCACCTTTTTCAGAATTTATTGAAGCAAAGGGACTCTCAGAATTTAAATCTACTGAGAAAACATACTCATTATCTCACCATTATGCACATGCTCTAGCAGGAGTGAGCTTTTCAGATGTTGATGATGCAATAATTTGTGTAATTGATGGTGCTGGAAGCAATAGTGAGAACTTCCCTGAGCTCATTTCTCTATCTAGTGAAGAGCCTTTCATTCCCAATGAGAAGTCTTATGAAGGTATCTCTTTCTACTCATATAAAAACAATGAACTCAAATGTTTAGGTAAGAAGTTCTTTAATTTTTATAAGCTAGATAAGACTAATAGAGTGGTCTCATCGAGTCTTGGAATGCTTTTTGAGTATGTATCAGAGATTATCTTCAACTCAAAACATGACTCAGGGAAAGTTATGGGGTTATCAGCATTTGGTATTGCTGAGGAATATAGCTCAATTGAAGATTTTTTAAAATCAATGGATTGGTCAAAGGCATATGCTGGAAATTCAAAGGAGTCTTGGGAAGAATCCATTCACTTAGAATATTATCAAAACTTGGCCGCAAGTGCTCAAAAGATATTTGAAGAAAAGATCTATGAAGAAATAGAAAGTTATTCTGGTAAATCTGGCAATTTGATTCTTGTTGGTGGAGCCGCAATGAACTGTGTTAATAATATGAAGTTAGTGGAGCGTAAAATCTTTGAAAAGATTATTGTTCCTCCATGCCCAGGTGATGACGGCATTTCGATAGGGTTAGTACAGTATTTAAATTTTATAAATAAAAAGAAATTCTTTAAAATCTCTTCTCCATATTTAGGTAGAGATATTGTTTATACTAATGAAGAAAAAGTTAGAGAAGCTTTCAAAGAATATAAAGTTGAAAACCTAGGGACTGAGGTTATAAGCTTTACAGCTTCAAAACTGGCAAAAGGTGACGTGTTAGGTTGGTTTCAAGGAAGGTCTGAGATAGGTGCTCGCGCTTTGGGGAATAGAAGTATTATTGCTAGAGTAGATAAAGATAACTTAAAGTCCTATTTAAATGAAAAAATTAAATTTAGAGAATCTTTTCGTCCATATGCTTGTAGTTGTCTTCAAGAATACTCTAATGAGTATTTTGATATTAAAGAAGATTTCATGAGTCCATACATGTCTTTTACTATTCCAATTAAGAAAGAGTGGAAAAATACTTTTAAAGAGGTCTTACACTGTGATGGTACCTCTAGAGCACAATTTGTAACTCCTAGTATAAACAGTAGGTATTACGACTTGATAAAAGCTGTAGGTGATAAAACTGGTACTTATTCAGTATTAAATACAAGTCTAAATGTGATGGGTCAGCCAATTGTTGAAGATTTAGATGACTTACTTCTTTTCTTTAAAACATCAAATGTTGATGGACTAGTCGTTGGAGATTTTTTTGTCTCAAAATAAAACAATGCTGATATTAACTTCATCTCAGAACTTCTCTTGGTTTAGTATGACGGAGATTATTCCTGAGATTGAAAAACTGTGGGAAGATATAGCTCTAAAAAATAATTTGAATATTGAAAAAATTAATGTAGATGACTCTAATGTTAAGGAATTAATACTCAAGGGAATGAATGCCGATTTTATATTAATAACTTGCTTTAATTTAAAGATCTCTTGGGCCCTGAAAATACTAAGAAATAAACTAGAGATTCATGCACCCTTAAAGTTCTATGTCCATGGAATGGCAACTGTAGGTCTATGGCCTCTAGCATTTTGGGAGTGGGATAAATTATGGAGTTCTCGAGACTCTTTCTTAGTTTCTTGTGAGAGAGATAAAGAGATTCTTCAAGAAAAATTTAAAAATATAAATGTAGAGCTATTTCCTTTTTCCGCAAATATAGAATTAAAGAATATAGAAAGTGATACTAAAGAGAGAAGAAAATCATTTTATTATATTGGCAGAATATCTGAGCAAAAAAATATCCACACTCTTATCTATACATTTTCAAAACATTTAGAAAGTAATAAAAAATCTATACTGACTCTTTTTGGAAAGCAGGATGAATTAGGATCTCCTAATATGGGGATAGAGACAATAGATTACCAGTCATATCTTGAAGAGCTCATAAAGAAACTAGGCATTGAGAAAAATATAATATTTAAAGGATTTGTACCTCGTGAAGATATTGAGTCCTTGATTCCAGATGGACAGAAGATCTTTATATCTACATCGCTTCACTCGGATGAAAATTTTGGAATGGCCGTTCTTCAAGCGCTAAATTTAGGGCATAAAGCAATAATTTCTAATTGGGGTGGATATGCTGATTTTAAGAAATATTGCTCTGATCAGATTTCTTTGATTGATGTAGGTGTAGGGAAATATGGTCCTTATATTAATATTAGAGATCTCTTAGATGAAATGAATTCTCTTAAAAGTGAGAGGATTAATGAAAATAATACTACTTATTTTACTAGAGACCATATATCAAGAAACTATAAGTTAAACCTCTTTGATGATGTTGAGAAATGTTGTGATTTTTCATTTGCAAATGAGATATCTAACATAAGACAGACTTTTTCAAATGATATTAAAAGCTCTAAGATTTTTACAAGTTATGCTGATAAGGCCTATCATTACTTTGCTTTAAGATACTCATCTTCTACAAAAAAGAGGGATTACAAAGGTACGATGGCAGTTTTACCATGGGTAAATATAAATGATTCTAAGGTCTATATAGACGACCCACACAAGGGGAAGTTTTGTTTAGAATGGGAATGGACAGAGTCTGAAGATAACTTCAGAGAATTATTTAAATTGGGATATACACTTAGTGAGTAAGATTAAAAGAAGCTCTATTCAAAATGACCCTTGTATTTCAAGTATAAATCTACTTAGGCAGAGATGTGAGAGCTTTTTCCTAGAAAACATACAGTTTAATAGTACTTGTCGAGTTTATATTGATGATCCGAGTGAAAAAAAACTTGGTTCTTATAATGATGAAATTGTCGATTTCATCTTATTTGGCAATGCTTTTAAGAAGTTCTTTGAAAGTGGTAATTGGATAGGGGAGAGAGTTCGTATTTGGGTTTTAAGCCAATCTAATAAAAGAATAATCGAATCATACATGAATGGTGCAGCCAAGGTTAATGTGATACCTCGAAATGTATTATTTCCATTACAGAAAAAAGCTATAACCTTTGAGAGTGGAAAGGAATATAATTTTATTTTTGCTGGAAGGTTGTCTGCTCAGAAAAATATTGAATCATTATTATTTTTTATCAAAAATTATAACGAAACATACTCTACTAATTCTAAATTAAAACTCTTTGGAGATTTTGAAGATACTTATCACGAAGATCTTGGACGACGTTTTCAAGATTCTTATCAAAATCGAATTAATACGCTAATTGAGCTATTGGGTATATCTCAAAATGTAATATTTCACGGTAAAGTTGATCGAGAAACTTGGTCCAAAGAAGACGCTCATAGGTCAGTATTTATAACTTTAAGCACATTTATTAGTGAAGACTTTGGATGTGCTGTGGCCGAAGCACAGCAGGCCGGCTGGCCGATAATACTATCTGAGTTTGGTGGACATCTCGATGTTTCTGGAAATAATCTTATTAAGATTCCTGTGAGCTTTATTTGTAATTCTCACTATCCTCTTGAGTTAAACTCTATCGTTTCTGAATGCATGATCAAAAAATTTGAAAGTTTTCTGAATCAAAAATTTTGTTCAAAGGAAAATATAGAACTTCATGAGTTGTCACTTAATGTCCTTGATCAACATCGAAGAAAGTATGCGTATAAGTTAGGAGCTAATTTATCCTTAATTCATAGTGATTATATTGGTGCTTTTGCAGATACTCCTCAGGGGGGAAGCTTCTTTCATAATATTAAGGGATATATGAAACCCTTAAGGCCTTATATTGTTGTTCTTATGTATGACCTTGATGAGGAGGTTTTATCTGAGTCTCAGATTGAATCTCTCCATCGAATATTTGATAAGATTGATTTATTAAAGGTTGATATAGAATATGTATCGAGTAAGAATCTCTTTTATAAAGACATTATGAAAATCATTCTAGAATCTCAAAGTATTTACATTGTTAAAGATAGGCTTAATGAAGCTGAACTAGATAATTACTTAAGAAATACACTCCAATTAAGTTCTTCGAGTATCGACTATGAATAAGCACCCCTTAGTTGTAGAAATTGAAATTAATTCTGGATGTAATCTATCCTGTTCATATTGTCCAAATTCAGTAGAGGGGTATCCCTCTCAATTTGAAATGGATAAGTCGTTATTTACAAGTTTATTGAATCAGTTAAAAAGTAGAGATTACAAAGGTAAAATTTCCTTTGATTTTTATAATGAGCCAATGATTGCAAAAGATTTTGATTGGTTTATTAGAGAGGCAAAAAGTATTCTGCCTAATACATTCTTAAGTCTATATACAAATGGAACTAAAATAGTATCAAAAGAATGTTTGGTAGATATACTTGGCCAAGGTATTGGCGAAATTATAATTACTAAGCATGAACAAGTGAAGAAACTTCCTATTGAAAGTTTTTATTCAGAACTCGATTCTTTAACTCAGGCCAAGGTTTCTCTGAAGGGATTTAGTGAGTTGAACCTCACAAATAGAGGAGGTTCTCTTGATATTGATAATAATATTTCGGGTAAAGGAAAGGCGTGCAGTGTTCCTCGTTTAATGACGACTGTCACTTATGATGGAAATGTTCTTCCATGTTTTGAAGATGCCTATCGAACTGAAGTTTTAGGAAATATAAAAGAAGAAAATATTATTGATATCTGGAATAACTCTAAATCTTGCACTTTTAAGAATGATTTAGAAAATGGAAATAGAGAAAAATATAGTATTTGTGATAAATGTAATCGTATAGATTCATGTGAAGGTCAAAGGAATATGGATAAGCACTTTTTAGATGATAAAGAAGTTGAAGCTGTCTCAAAACTAATTTTATCAGGCGATCTATTTAGATATAAGAAAGAGGATAGTCTCTGTCGAAAATTTGAAAAAGACTTTGCTGATAAGATAGGCGTTAAATACGCACATCTTGTTACAAGTGGGACTAATGCTCTTGTGTGTGCGCTCATTGCTGCTGGAGTTAGAGAAGGGGATGAGGTTATCATTCCTGCATATACTTTTGTTGCGACTGCAAGTGCTGTACTTACAGCTGGCGCTATTCCTGTTGTTTGTGAAGTCGATAAGAATTTACAGCTAGATTTATCTCATGCAGCGACTGTTCTTTCAGATAGAACTAAGGCCATTATCCCTGTTCATATGGATGGGTTCTCATGTGATATGAGAAAAATTCAAGAGTTTTCTAGTCAGAATGATTTAATTATTATTGAAGATGCTTGTCAGTCTATTGGTGGAAATTATAATGGAAAATTCTTAGGTACACTTGGTGACTTTGGATGTTTCTCTTTTAATAAAGATAAAATATTAACTGCTGGAGATGGTGGAATTGTCGTTACAAATTCTTTAGAGATGTATGAAAAAATATGCTGCATTTCTGATGGCGCATTTAGCTTTAGTCCACATCATCAAGATTTCTTTTCAGAATTTAAACCTGCTTTAGGCTACTCAATGCGTGTAAGTGAAATTACTGGAGCAATGTTAGGTATTCAATTAACAAAAATGGATATGATCCTATTAAGATATAGAGAAAGAAAATCCATCTTACAGAAATCTCTAGAAGATATTCCTTATGTTCACATCCCATTCGGTGCAGATCGTGAAGGAGATTGTGGTATTAATGTCTATATAAGCTGTGAAGATGCACACAAAAGTGCTGAGCTTGGAAAGGCACTTAGAGATAAGAGAATTCCTGTTTTACCTCCTTCTCTTAGGCCCGGCCATGTAGTTTGGAAGTGGGGGAAGATGCTAAACAAAGATGCATTTTTTGATAACTCTAGAAACCCATATGCTAAATCAGATAAGAAATATGACTACTCTGCATTTAACTTTATTTCATCAATGGAGAATGTCTCAAAAACACTAAAATTAGAGGTAGATATACATTGGACAATTGAGGAGACTCATCGTTTGGCCGAGCTTATAAAAGAATCTATTTATCAAACTTTTGAAAAGTAATACCTATAAAGAAATATAATTTTATGGCGCAATCCAGGTTTTATAGATATTTTTCCTAAAATATTCTCATCATTTATTGGTGGATCTACTTCGGATGGATATTTAAGAGATCTTGTCATATGGCCTTTTACATTACCTAAACGATGCTTTCCCCAATAGAAATGGGCAAAAGGTTTGCCTTTTTGCCAAAATAAAATAATATCAAATTGTTGTAACTCATTTAAATTAACTGGAGTGACTGTGTAGATGGATCCAACCTTCAGGAGTGGTTCCATCGAGTCAGAAACAATTTTGATAAAATATATATTTTTCTCTTGAATTTCCTGCTTTATTGCCAAAAATTCACTATAATTATCTTTATGAACCATAATAGTAATTTAAAAGAGTTTATTAATACTTCTCTTATTCTAACAAGAACACAGCTTAAGTCTAGGTATAGATCTACATTTGCTGGAACTATATGGGTAATCATTAATCCGATTATCCTTTTTTTGGCCCATGCTCTTATTTTTAAACAAATCATAAAGCTAGATATTCCTAATTATTTTGTTTTCCTACTTGCTAGTTTAATTCCTTGGACTTTTATTGTTGGAAATATAAATATGGTGACGCCTATTCTCGTTACAAATAGAGAGTTTTTAAACTCATTTAATATAAATCCTCTATCGCTCATCATATCTATGGTAATGGATAATTTTTTGAACTTTTGTATAAGTTTTATAATTGTAGGAGTAAGTGTATTTGTATTTCTAGATTATAACCCAACACTTTCCCTTTTATTGTTACCGTTAGCAGTCTTAAATTTATTGATATTTAATATGGGAGTTTCAATATTTTTATCAACTACGCATGTGTTCTTTAGAGATACGCAATATATATTAAACTTTATAAATGGACTTATGTATTTACTAACACCTA
>NZ_JBFGYP010000054.1:0-19568 GCF_041587335.1 Halobacteriovorax sp. | reverse complement strand
TTCTAATATTTTAGAACAAGTAATCTTCTTTCTAGTAGATCCTTTCTTTGTATAATTTGGCCCAAAAGTATCAAGCATAATGAGCTTTTCTATATCTTCGCCCTGTTGTCTTAAGAAGTTAGCAACTTCATAAGCAACTAGTCCTCCCATAGATCCTCCAATAAAGGTAAGAGGACCATTTAGAGATAAACTCATAATCTCAAGGGAGTATTCATAGATCATATCATCAAAGCTTTTACATAGTGCAGATACGCCATCAATACCTGTAGACTGCAGTCCATAAATTGGCCTATCAGAAGGAATAGACTTGAAGAGAATTCTATAATTTAGAACATTCCCCCCTACACCATGGAAAAAGAATACAGGTTTACCACCAGATCCAGGTCGCATTAGAATAAGAGACTTATAAGCAGTATCTACTAAATCATTTGCATTACTATTTGAAGTATTACCTACAACGGTAGAAGTCACCTCATGGTCAATATGTGCTGCCAGCTTACTAATTGATCCGTGATCAAAGAGAACACTTAAGGGTAGATTGACACCATACTTATCATATATTTTACCGAATAGCTCCACTGAGAGTAAGGAGTGACCTCCAACGTCAAAGAAATCATCATTGATATTAATATTAGGAATAGACAAGAGTTCAGACCATATTTGATGAATATTCTCTTCAGTCTTAGATAAAGTTACGTCAGAAACGATACTCTTATTATTAGTCTTATCAGAAAAATTTTGAACAGATGGTAAACTCTTTCGGTCTATTTTTTCATTTAAGGTCATAGGAAACCTATCCATTTTTATAAAATGAGATGGAATCATATAATTAGGTAGCTTCTTTTGTAGATGTTGCCTTAAACTAGTAACCTCTATATCACCTTGACTGATATAGTATGCAACAATTCTAACATCTCCCGGCCTATCTTCTCTCACGATGACGACTTGTTCCTTAACCCCTGGGAAAGATGCTAAAACAGCTTCAATTTCACCAAGCTCAATTCTATAGCCTCTAACCTTGACCTGCCCATCATTTCGGCCTAAACACTCAAGATCACCACTTGTATGATAACGAGCGAGATCACCAGTATCGTAAATGATATCAGTTGGAGAAAATGGCGATTCAATAAACTTCTCATCAGTTAAGTCTTTACGATTAAGATAGCCAAGCGCTAAGCCTTTTCCACCAATAAAGAGATTTCCTGTGACTCCTTGAGGAACTGGTTTAAGATTATCATCAAGAAGAAATATAGTTGTGTTATTTATTGGCCTACCAATTAAAATAGAGCTCTCATTTAATGATAATTTTTTACATGTAGACCAAACTGTTGTTTCTGTTGGGCCATACATATTCCAAACACTTTCACATAAACCTAATAGAGTATGCGCTAAGTCTTTTGGAAAAGGCTCTCCGCCACATAAAACTTTAAAACTCTTACTACCTTTCCAACCAGAATCTAAAAGAAGCCTCCAGCTAGCAGGTGTCGCCTGCATAATAGAGACATCTCTCTCATTTAAGACAGTAGCTAACTGGTCACCAAATATTGCAGTATCTCTATCTACTATTACGACAGAAGCACCTGAGATTAGGGGTAGATATAGTTCTAATACAGATATATCAAAACTTAGTGTAGTGATTGCACATAAGACATCCTCATTTCCAATACCTGGTGAATCTTTCATTGATAGAAGAAAGTTTACAACACTACTCTGTCCAAGCTGTACTCCTTTAGGTTTTCCAGTTGAACCTGACGTATATATTACATAGCAGGTCTGATCTGGCTTAACTAAGAGATTGAGATTAGATGTATTGTAGTTATCAATGTGAGTAGAATTAACTACAACTTTTCTTAGTCCCTTGAAAATATTTTCATTCTCATACTCTTGATTAGTAACCAAGACTTTAATTTTAGAATGATCGATCATATAGAATAGTCTATCTTTTGGAAAATCAGGATCAAGTGGAACATAACCTGCACCAGCTTTCCATATCCCAAAGATAGAGATAAAGAGATTAATATCCCTCTTAACTGCGACACCTACTAGGTCGCCTTCTCCTACTCCCTTTTCTACAAGATAATGTGCGAGTTGATTAGACCTTTCGTTTAACTGCTTATAAGTTAATGAACTACTAGCATCACTAACACAGACTTTATCAGAATAAATTAATACCTGTTGCTCAAAGAGGCCATGAACAGACATGTCTTTTGGTAAATCTACAAAATTTTCATTATATTTAGAAAGTAAACGTTCTAAATTCAAAGGTGATATAAGAGTATTATCACTTATATTACTATTACCATTTTCTCCAATACATCTTAGTACTTCCCTATAATCTAGCGCCATTCTCTCAATTGTTTCCCTCTTGAATAAAGAAGTCATAAAATCAAATCCGCCCGACATACCATTTGGATCACGACGGGCCCAGAAGTCTAGATCAGTATGACAAGCTCCCCTTTCAATAGGAACAGTAATATATGGAAGGTCATGCATTCCTTCATTTCTATTAGTAGCATCTTGATACATAAAGAAGCATTGATAAAGAGGAGTTCGACTTGAGTCTCTAGGGAGACTTAGTTCCCTGACAATATTATCAAATGGAATATCAGAGTTTGAGTAAGCTGAGCTGACTTGATTCTTAACTTTTAAAAGATTATGAGAAAAAGAAGAATTAATATCTAATGTAGTTCTAATAGCAATATTAGATGCAAAAAATCCGATCAAATGATTCAACTCGTTCCAATGCCTCCCTTGAACAGGCATACCAATAATAAAGTCAACATCTCCCGTATATTTATGAAGTAATACATTGAGGCCTGTTAGTAAAACATTGAATAAAGTTGTATTATGTTTTTTAGCAAATGCTTCTAATTTTACAATCTCTTTCTCTTCCCATTTCATAAAATGACTTTGTCCGCGAAAGTCTACAACAGGAGGTCTTTTAAAATCTACTGGAAGATCTAAAACAGGTAAATCACCTTCCAATACTTTAAGCCAATATTTTTTTTGTTTTAAAACAGTATCACTTTTAATGAGGTCTTTTTGCCAAATATTATAATCAAGGTAATTTACATCTAAAGAGTAAATTTCTTCAGCTTCGAGCCCTAAGTTTTTCTTATAAAGCTCTGTCATTTCTTTTTGAAAGATATCGTAACACCATCCATCCCAAAGGATGTGATGAATCAACATATAAAGGTAATATTCACCGTCTGAAGTTTGGTATAATTCAGGGAGAAAGAGATGATCAACAGCTAGATCAATATTTTGAGATGACTTAAGTTTAAGTGCCTCATAAAGGCTTTTTTCATCTTTATGGTCTTTTCTAACTTTTAAGTCATAATCCTTTTTTTCAATTTTTAACATTGGGGTTGAAGTGCTCATGACAATGTTTGCATTCAACACAGGATGTCTATCAATAAACTCTAAAAGAGATTTTTGAAAGGATTTAACATCTAGTCCTTTTCCAAGTTTTCTAAATGAGGGTAAATTAAATAAAGTCGAATTTTCGTTAACTGTTTGAACATACCAGACTCTAAATTGCTGGATACTTAAATTTACAAGTTCATTATTTAAATGTTTTTTCTCAATAGGAGTAACAAGATCCTTATCATCAGAGAGCTCAGAACACATTGAAGCTAGATGACCTACTGTCTTAGCATTAAAAATATCTTTTAAAGATAATATAAAGCCATGTTCCTTTTTAAGTTCGACCATTAATTCACCAGCAAGTAATGAATGACCTCCTAGATGAAAAAAGTTATCTTTTGAACTTATATCTTCTACTCCCAGTAGGCGACAGCACATTTTTTTTATTTTCTCGAATACATCTTGTTCATACTCTACGAATGAATCAGAATTACTTTCAGAAACATTTATGGAATCTACAAGTTCGGGAATATATAAATCAAAATTTAATTCATCTAATACTTCATTAGAGCTAGTTGTAAGCTCTTTCAATATTTCTTGATAGGATGACATCCAAGACGTGATGGTCTCTTCAGAGAAAAGGGATGTATTAAACTGGTTTTCAATATTTACTTCATCACCACAAACAGTGACATTGATAAACATTTCAAAATTTTCAAAATGTCTAGGATTAGTAACATAATGACATTTGAGTTTTTCAAACTCTAACCCTTGACCTGGAGGCTGTAAGTCAATATTGAATATAACAGATACGAGAGGTATTCTAGAAAGATCTCTTTCAAACGTTAATTCTTTAAGAAGGGAGCCAAAAGTAAACTCCTGGTGGTCAATAGCATCCAAGATATTGTTTGAAACATACTTTAAAAAGTCAGGTATTTTCTTTTGTGGTGATACTTCATTTCTAATTGGGAGTAGATTAACACAATGACCAACTAAAGACTTCTTACCTAGGATTGATTGGGCCGCTGCTGAAATACCTACAGTGATATCACTATCTCCAGTCAATTTACCAAGAAGAATAAGATATGCCGAGTACAGAGTTGTATAAAAATTTACTCCACTGGATCTAGAAAAAAGTCTAATTTTTTTTACTAAATCCTCAGGTATATGATGATCATACCTCTTAGAGTTAAATGTTCTCTCTTCTTGCCTCTCATAATCAATAGGAATATTCAAACAAGGAACAGAATCTTTATATAGATTAACCCAATAGTCTCTCTGCTTACCTAAGAGTGGCGTTCTTTTTTCTAGATCTAGAGCGTACTCCCAATATTGATATGGAGCTGGTCTATCAGAAATTAAACCATTAGTGTATGTCGAATAATAATGACTAATATCGTCTAATATTTCAGCACTAGACCATCCATCACAAACAAGATGATGTGCCGACATAATAAGAATTGCTTTATCATTAGACTCTAGTAGTAATTTAAACCTTATAAGTGGTCCATTATGAAGATCAAAATATATTTTAGTTTCTTCTTCTACATAATGCTTTATCTTTTGATTGTTATTTCTTAAGTCATGTATATGAAAATCTAGCTTCTGATTCACAGGAATCATCATATGCATAAAGTCAGATGAAATTGTTGCTCTTAAAACACTATGTCTTTCAATAACTTTAATTAGGGCACGCTTTAGAGACTCTTGATCGAGGTCACCTTCCATATGCAGTGACACTGATTCATTAAAACTAAGGCTGGCCTCAGGGTTGATCCTGATAGAACTTAAAATTTCTCGCTGCGACTCAGTCGTTGCAAAAGATAATTGCAATTCTTCACTGTCTTTAAAAGGATTATAATGAACTTTTTGAAGTTTCAAAATTACTCCTTCTCAATCATAAGATATTCACCTGGATTTTCTTTATCCTCAATAAACCATGCAGGATTACCATTATCATCCTTTCCTAGTCTTGCCTCTGGAACTGGTGGCACAAGAAAGTGTTTTTCACTCTTTGCCCCCTGCTCTACAACAGGAAATATTCCAAGATCTTGCATATCTTTTACTGATTTCTTAAACATTTTAAGAACAAAACTCAGATCCTCTTCTGTATGTGCCATTGTAATATACCAAGGGAACCCATCCCAGATATGTACACCGTTATATCTCATACAAGCAAAGAATAGATCATTATTCTTATTTGTATTTGTATACTTAGACTTTAATACTCCACCAAAATGTTCAAAAGATATTGGCGCTCCAGAAAGCCTACAGAAAGTATTCACTTCATCTACAAAGCGATCTGAATCTTCATTTAATTTTTTATAAAATGATTCGCCTGCATCCTTCAATATAAGTAAAGCTTCTCTCATTGCTCTTAAGGCCAGAGGGTGTCTAACAAACGTTCCCGCAAAATATGTGACCCCCACAGTTGGCGTTGAATCATCACCATACTGCCATTGCCCTCCATCGAGAACATCCATATACTTTTTAGATCCTGCGATTACTCCAATAGACATTCCGGCACCTATAATTTTACCGTAGGTCGCTAAATCGGCCTGTATTCCAAAATACTCTTGAGCGCCACCTGCACTATTTCTAAAGCCTGTTATAACTTCATCAAAAATGAGAGCGACATCATTTCTTGAAGTAAGATCTCTAACTTTCTTTAAGAACTCTTTTGGACGAAATCCAGGTCTTCGACTTTGAACTGTCTCAGAAATAACACAAGCAATATTTCCTATTTCTTGCTCTATTCTCTTGTAAGATTCTTCTGTGCCATACTCTAATATAATAATATCCTTAACAGCTTCTTTACTTATACCTGCTGCTGCAGGCATTGCACGTCCGTCTTTAAGTCCTCGAACAATAACCTCGTCATTTATCCCATGGTAGGATCCTGTAAACATGACAACTTTCGTTTTACCAGATATTGCTCTAGCAGCTCTAATAGCACCTAGAACTGCTTCAGAACCCGTATTACAAAATGCAGCACGCTCTAGTCTAGTGAACTCACAAATAAGTTCAGCACATTCACCAACAAGTTCATGTTGAGGACCTATCTCCATTCCCTTATCTAATTGATCGTGTAACGCGGCATTTATTCTTGGGTTTTGATTTCCAAAAAAGTTTGAACCAAAACCACAAGTCATATCAACATATTCATTTCCATCTATATCCCACAAATGTTGTGCCTTTGACTTATTAACAACTATGGAATAAATAATTTCTTTTATCTCAGGTCTAAAGCCAGACACAACTCTAGGGTCAGAGTTAATGGCCCTATATTTTTGAGTAAAGTTTTTAGATTTAATAGTTTTCTTCGCATACTTTTCAAGAAATTGATTAATTTTTGTTTCTGTTTCAACATCCATTGCTTCTTTAACCGTAGAGATTCGGGCCTGCGCTCCAAATGCTGTACTAGAAGTATTAACGCTTAATTTTACATTTTTTACATCTTCATTTTCAGTACTATGAATTTTATTTGAACTAGGGGTCGTGGTAGTTTTTTGAGCAGAAGGTTGATTGTATTGAGTAATACTTCTTTGTCCAGATAGCATTTGAACCTGTTGGCTCATTATATCTAACTGTCTATTTATAATGTCCTGTAAAGCATTCCCAGAACTCTCAGTTGTAACTGTTCCTAGTTGTTGACTAGTAGAAACTATAGGAATAGAATTTTCAGCAACAGTAGTAGCGTGTGAAGAAGCGACATTTACTTCAGCACTATTTTCTAAAGAAGAAATAATACTTTGATCACCATTTTCTTTTACATAATCAGATAACTTATCGATGGTTGAAACACTATCCATTAATTGTCTAAAAGTCAGAGGACAATTAAAGTGCTTTGATATTATCAATGAAACTTGTGTTAATAATAAAGAGTCAAAGCCTAGGGCTATAAACGTTTGTTGATTGTCTAGTTCACTATTAGAAAATCCCGATGTATCCTCAATAATAGTCATCAACTCTTTTGTAACTAATGATTTCATACCTGGCCTTTTTATTGGTAGTTCAATTTTTTCATTTCTTTTCACGTTAAACGAGTCTAACCATAAGCTTCTATAGTCAAAGCAATATTCAGGAAGAGGAACCTTAGACCCTTCCTTATGAAACATATTAATTTTTAACTGTCCCAATTCCCATAATTGTCCTATCTGGCTGAAAAAATGATTTAGTTCAACTTTTCCAGGTTTATCAGTTAGTAAATTTATGCATTCCCACTTAGTTTTATTTTCTCTTAATTGCATGCGCGCAAGTGTAACGAGAGTATTACGTGGTCCTAATTCAATAAGAGTATATTTTTTCGAAGATTTAGAAAGATAATCAATACCATTTTTGAATAAAACTGGTTTTGCAATATGCTCGGCCCAGTACTCAGATTTTGACATCTCGCTCTCGACCCATTTATTTAAAAGAGTTGAGTATATCTTCTTCGATGGGTTAGACAATTTAAATTGATCTACATATTTTTTATAAATTGGTACTATTTCATTCATCATACTCGAATGAAAAGCATGGGATGTGTGTAGTTTTCTTGCTTGAATATTTTTTGAATCAAGAGTTTCCTTTAATGTATCAATTGCATTATCTGGTCCCGCAACAACCATTAGAGTTGGCCCATTAACTGCTGC
Source organism: Halobacteriovorax sp. (assembly GCF_041587335.1). Taxonomy (GTDB): domain Bacteria; phylum Bdellovibrionota; class Bacteriovoracia; order Bacteriovoracales; family Bacteriovoracaceae; genus Halobacteriovorax. The sequence goes on along the minus strand of NZ_JBFGYP010000054.1, from coordinate 11,568 downwards.
AAGCTGAATATTATCATTTAAATATTGCTTAATATCTTCATCATTAAGACGTACAGAAAGCATTGATCCAGAAGGGAGATCTCTCATAAGTTGTGATCTTTTAGATATCATCTTCAGAGCATCATCTAAAGACATTACATTGGCCAAAACAGCAGCAACAAACTCTCCGACACTGTGACCGATATAAGTTTTAGCTCTTATACCAAAGCTCTCTAAAAGTATCGCAAGAGCGTACTCTGTTACAAAAATTGCAGGTTGTGTATAAAATGTATTTTTAAGTGCTTCCTCATCCTTTCGAAAGAAAAGAATCTCACGTAGGTCAATCTCAAGAGGAACCTTCAAGTTTTCACAGCAATAATCTACAGCCTTTTTATACTCTTCAAACTCTTCATATAAAGAGTGTCCCATTCCAAGGTACTGCGCCCCCTGACCAGGAAAAGCAAATAAGATCTCACTTTTCTCTACTTCTTTAGAAACTTGTTTATCTAACTCATTAAGAAGCTCTTCTTTTGTTTTAGCAAAAACAAGATGTCTATATTTATAATCCTCTCTTCCATTACAAAGAGTGTAAGAAATATTACGAAGAGATATATCATTCTCTTTTATATACTCAGAAAGAGACTTAACCGATTTCTCTAGAGATATTTTACTTTTTGCACTTATAGGAAATGGTAAATATTCATCTTCTGTGTGCTCATTTCTTTTTTCATTAATATAATTTTCTATTATGACATGAGCATTTGTTCCTCCCACACCAAATGAAGATATTGCAGCTCTTCTTAAACTACTATCCCAGTAAGACTTCTCTTTCAGGATCGTAAAGGGTGTGTTCTCAAGACCCAAGTCAGGATTGGGTGAATTAAAGTGTCTTGTTGCAGGAAGAATAGAGTTTTCAACAGAAAGAACGGCCTTAATAAAACCTGCTACTCCAGCAGCACTGATTGTATGACCAATATTACCTTTTACAGAACCAAGTACGGCCTTATGATTTTTAACATTCCAGGCCTGAGTAACTGCAGCGATTTCAATAGGGTCACCAACAGGGGTGGCCGTTCCATGCGCTTCAAAAAGACCTATTGTCTCTGGATCAACTGCTCCATCGGCAAGAGCCATCTCAATAACATCTTTCTGCCCATTAACACTAGGTGCAGATAAGCTAACCTTATCATTGCCATCATTATTAATTCCAACTCCAGACATAACAGCATATATGTGATCATTCTCTTTTTTAGCTAACTCTAAATCTTTAAGAATAACAACACCAATACCATCACAAAATATAGTTCCAGAGCTATCTTTATCAAAAGGTTTACAGTAACCATCTTTTGAACGAATACTCCCCTCTTGATATAAGTATCCTACTTTAGACTTCACATCTACATTAACACCACCAGCAATTGCCATATCGCAGTCACCAGACTGTATTGCCTTTACTGCTTGAATAATTGCAACAAGTGAAGTTGAACAAGCTGTGTGTAAGCTTAAAGCCGGGCCATTACAACCAAGCCTATAAGCAATTTGTGTAGCTACATAGTCTTTCTCATTTAGAGTATCAACATTCCACTCACCAAGAGATTTAACTTTATCTGGATGTTTCAGAACATTATTTATGAAGTATGTATTATGCGACATTCCAGCAAACACACCAATTTTTGCTTCTGTTTTTGATGGTGAGTTACCACTATGATCTAGTGCTCTTTTTGAAAACTCTAGCATTAAACGTATTTGAGGATCCATCAATTCACCGGTACGAGGATTCATACCAAAGAATGAACAGTCAAAAAGATCGATATCTGGAATATAACCTCTTGCCTTAATATAGTTAGGGTTCTCTTTCTCTAATTCAGTCACACTAGGGTCAAGTTCATCATTTTTAAAAAATGAAATACCATCTGTTTTATTTAAGATCATTTCCCAGAACTCTTCTAAATCATTTGCTCCTGGAAATTTACCTGCCATACCAACAATTGCAACTTGTCGATGGTCCTTGTGTATCTTTTGACTTCTCTTAGTTGTGCTAACCTCACCCGTTAAAAACTGAGCACACTTTTTTATACTTGGATATTGAAAGAAATTTGCGATTGTAATTTGTTGAGAAAGATCACTTTTCATCTTGGCTATTATTTTTATTGCCATGATAGAACTACCACCAACATCGAAGAAATTTTCTTCAACATCAATTGATTCCATTGCCATGACTTCACGCCAGATTGAGGCTATTCCTTCCTCTAACTCTTCACGTGATAAATTCTGTTCATTCATTAACAGGCCAATAGTTAGTCTTACTAAACCTTTAGAAACTAACTAAGAATAAACTTAGTCTTTCAATCAGGTCGGATTAATAATATTTAAAATTTTATAGATACTAGTCGGAATAATATCCATTTTATTGAGAGGAATATTAGATTTGGGACATATAGATGAATAATTTTAGTAAGATACAAGGCCAAATTAATTGACCCCGCCACTCAGTTTTAGGTGTAAAACGTATAATCTACTATAATAGTAATCGAATTTCTTTTAAGGACTTAATCTCGTCTCTAAGCTTTGCTGCAAATTCGAAATCTAGCTCTTTAGAGGACTGCTTCATTTTCTTAGTTAGATCTTCAATTTGTTTATCTAGTGAACTGGCACTTAACTCTCCTGAGAGCTTTGATTTGGGTCCTTTTGCAGTTTTAGTTCCTTTCGAACCACGTAGTGTTTCTATCACTCCCCCAGACACCTTCTTAGATATTGTGATTGGAGTAATTCCATTTTTACGATTATATTCCTCCTGAATAGATCTTCTTCTCTTCGTTTCACCAATTGCTTTTTCCATACTCTTTGTATTTTTATAAGCATAGAGAATTGCTCTCCCTTCAGAATTTCGAGCTGCTCGACCAATTGTTTGAATAAGAGATCTTTCAGATCTTAGAAATCCTTCTTTATCTGCATCTAAAATGGCCACTAGAGAAACCTCAGGAATATCTAGACCTTCTCTCAATAGATTAATTCCAACTAGCACATCAAACTCTCCAAGACGAAGATCTCTTAAAATCTCCATACGCTCTAAAGTATCAATATCTGAGTGTAGATACTTAACTTTTATTCCGGCACCTTGGTAATAATTAGTAAGCTCTTCTGATAACTTCTTAGTTAATGTCGTTATTAAAACTCTTTGATTTTTTTTAATTGTGTTCTTTACTTCAATTAGTAGATCATCAACCTGAGTTGTTGCATCTCTCACTTCAATAATAGGATCTAAAAGTCCTGTAGGTCTAATGACTTGCTCTACATATTCTCCATGCGTTCTCTCTAGTTCATAGTTTCCAGGAGTTGCTGATACATAAAGAACTTGGTCTAGTTTTTTTTCAAATTCAGGGAAATTAAGGGGTCTATTATCTAGAGCTGAAGGTAGCCTAAATCCAAAATCAACAAGATTTTGCTTTCTTGCTCTATCGCCTCTATACATTCCTCCGACTTGAGAAACTGTGATGTGTGACTCATCAATAATCATTAAAAAGTCATTTTTAAAGAAATCAATTAAGGTTGGCGGAGGGTCTCCCTCATTACTTCCAGTAAGATGTCGTGAATAGTTTTCTATCCCTGAGCAAAATCCCATTTCTTCCATCATTTCTAGATCTAATAGAGTTCTTTGTTCAAGTCTTTGTCTCTCTACAAGTTTTTCTTGAGCTTGTAGTTCTTGTAACCTAGACCTTAATTCAGTCTTTATAGTTCCAATTGCTCTTTCTAGTTTTTTTTCACTAACAACATAATGTGACTTAGGGTAAATCGTAACTTTCTTCAAGCTTTGAAGAATCTTTCCTCTTAGAGGATCAACAATGGAAATAGACTCAATAACATCGTCAAAGAACTCTATTCTAATAACATCTGATTCCTCAGAAGCAGGAAAGACTTCAACTAGATCTCCTCTAACTCTAAAACAACCTCTAGAGAAATCAATATCATTTCGTTGAAATTGTATTGAGACAAGGTCTCGAAGTAATTGATCTCTATCTATCTCATCATCAATAAATAAATTAATCTTTTGTGACTCATATTCATCAGGAGCACCAATACCATAGATACAACTCACACTAGCGACAACGATAACGTCTTCTCTTTCTAATAAGTTTCTAGTAGCACTATGGCGTAACTTATCGATCTCATCATTAACGCTTGCATCTTTTTCTATAAATGTATCTGTACCTGGAACATAGGCTTCAGGTTGATAGTAATCGTAGTAGGAAACGAAATACTCGACAGCACTTTCAGGGAAAAATTCTCTAAACTCAGCATAGAGTTGTGCTGCTAAAGTTTTGTTATGCGCTAGAATTAGAGTCTTTTTACCAAGGTTTTTAATTACATGGGCCATGGTAAAAGTTTTTCCTGAACCAGTTACACCAAGTAGAGTCTGTTCCGTTTCCCCACTCTGAAACTTTTCAGTTAAATTTTTAATTGCCTCTGGTTGATCACCACAAGGACTAAATTCTGAATGTATTTTAAAAGTATCGTTTTTATCTTTCATGTTTTTTTATTTCAGTTAAAATATGTTTATGAATATAACTAATCACCAATCTCTATCTTATAAAAGAAATAAGCTTTTCATAGATAATCATTGTATTAATTCTATAACCAAAGACATTAAAACACCATTTTATCTCTACAGTGTTAAGGCCATAGAAAATAATTACTTAAACTTTTCTAAAGAGGCCATTAAGAACAAACTTCATAACCCACTTATTTGCTATGCTTTAAAAGCCAACTCAAACATTCACTTATTAAAAGTACTAAAAAAATTAGGTGCTGGTGCAGATATTGTGTCCGGTCGTGAGTTAAAACAGGCACTAAAAGCAAAAATCTCCCCACAAAAAATTGTCTTCTCAGGAGTTGGAAAAAAAGAAGAAGAGATTACTCTTGCACTAAACTGCCACAAAGAGGGAATATATTCTTTTAACGTTGAGAGTATTGAAGAGCTGGAGATGATTGGAAAGGTCGCAAAGTCTCTAAATAAGCAAGCCAGAGTTGCACTTAGACTAAACCCTCAAGTCAACGTAAAGACCCATAAACATATTTCAACAGGTGGGAAAAGTCACAAATTTGGAATATTAAAAGAAGATATTGAAGCCGCTCTTAAAAAAAAGAAGCTTTGGAAAAATATTAATCTCATTGGCATGTCGACGCATATTGGTTCTCAACTAACCTGTCTAAAGGCTACTGAGAAGGCCCTAAATGAACTTTCAAAACTATGTCTATCAATTGGTCACAACCTTGAATTTATAGACGTGGGTGGTGGTCTTGGAGTCCCCTACAATCATGACCAACCACTTAGTTCGTTAAGTGATTACATGAAACTAGTAAGTAAAGTATTTAAGAGATATTTTAAAGAAATGCCAAGAATTGTTTTTGAACCTGGTAGATATATCGTCGCAAACTCCGGTCTTTTGATTACAGAAGTTATTAGAACTAAAAAATCAGCAGATAATAAATTTATAATTGTCGATGGTGGCATGAATGACTTTGTGAGGTCTTCTCTATATGGAGCTTACCATCATGTTCTCCCTGTTTCTAAAAGGTCTGGAAAGAGAAGTCCGTGCCATGTTGTTGGACCAATTTGTGAAACAGCTGATTCATTTGCTAGTTACCGAGAACTCCCTCCGCTAAAGTCTAGGGATAGAGTCTGTATTGGAGATGTTGGTGCCTATGGCCACACTATGAGCTCTACATATAATATGAGAGAGAAAGTGAAAGAATATGTAATTGATTTAGATGGTAAATTATTAAAATAACTGATCAGCTCTAATGCTGATCAGTCTACTTAAAGTACTCGTCAATTTCTGTGCTAATTTTCTTAGTATCATCGCCATTTGATAACGATATTTCTTGGGCAAGTAAATCTCTACACTGCTCAAGCATCTTCTTTTCACCAAAACTTAAGTTCTTCTTATCTCTAAGTAAGAATAAAGCACGTAAGACATCCGCAATCTCTAATAAAGAGCCAGTCTTTACTTTTGCCATATATTCTCTATATCTTCTATTCCAAGTTGAGTTATCAACTTCAACATCATGATCTTGTAGTAGATCATAGACCTCATTGATTTCATTGCTTCCAACAAGCTCTCTGATACCATTTTCTGAGTTCGTAGGGACCATTACCGTCATACCATTGGCAATAATTTTAATGATGTAAAAAGATAATGTCTCTTCTCCAACCACTCTTTCTTCAACATCGCATACCTGACCAACTCCGTGTCCAGGACATACTGCATAATCGCCAATATTAAACATAAGTAACCTCCGTAAAAATACTCTCTTCATTTATATCTCGACGCGCTGCTTTTAACAATTGACCTTGAAATAATTACAGGTGGTGTGGACTTTATAGACAGGAAATTATAAGTGCTTTTTCTTTTAAAATCAGATACTTATAAAAAAGGCCCTAATATAAAACTAGGGCCTCTTTGTTATTTTAAATAAATTTAGATTAATCTAAAGGATTAGAATCTAGCTTGAACTTCGTTTTTATCGAAGAAGTAGTTGATTTCTCTATCAGCAGAAGCTTGAGAATCAGAACCGTGAACAGCATTTTCACCGATTGATTTAGCATAAAGCTTTCTTAGAGTACCTTCTGCAGCCTCAGCTGGGTTAGTTGCTCCCATAATCTCTCTGTTCTTATCAACAGCACCTTCACCTTCAAGTGCCATAATCATTACTGGCGCAGAAGTCATGAAAGATACAAGTTCACCAAAGAAAGGTCTATCTTTGTGCTCAATGTAGAAACCTTCAGCTTTTTCTTTTGAAAGGTGTACTAGTTTTGCAGCAGCAACTCTTAGTCCTTCACTTTCAAATTTAGCGATAATATTTCCGATATTGTTATCTAATACAGCATTTGGCTTAACGATACTTAGTGTTCTTTCCATTATAATTCTCCTTAATAAAAATTATTATTTTTTACCTAAAACTTCTTCCATCTTGTGACCAAGTTCAGCTGGTGATCTAGCAATAGTCACACCACATTCTTCTAGAATTCTGAACTTTGCTTCTGCAGTGTCATCTCCACCAGAGATAATTGCACCAGCATGTCCCATTCTCTTACCTGCAGGAGCAGAAGCACCAGCAATGAAAGATACAACAGGCTTAGTCATATTTTTTTGAATCCATCTACCTGCATCAGTTTCAGCATTTCCACCGATCTCACCGATCATGATAACAGCTTCAGTATCAGGGTCTTTTTCAAAAAGTTCTAATACATCAATAAAGTCTGTTCCATTAACAGGATCTCCACCAATACCAACACAAGTTGATTGACCAATATCTCTTTGAGTTAATTGGAAAACCGCTTCGTAAGTTAAAGTTCCTGAACGAGATACAACACCAACTTTACCTGGCATATGAATATGTCCTGGCATAATTCCGATCTTACACTCACCTGGAGTGATAAGGCCTGGACAGTTAGGACCAATTAAACGTGTATTTGAACCTTGAAGCGCAGCTTTAACTTTAACCATATCAAGAATTGGAATACCTTCAGTAATTGCAATTACAAGTGGCATTCCAGCATCGATACATTCTAAGATTGAATCTGCAGCAAATGGAGGTGGTACCATTACCATAGCAGCATTTGCTTCTGTTTTATCAACAGCTTCTCTAACAGTATTAAAAACTGGGAAACCTTCATGAACAGTTCCACCCTTACCTGGAGTTACGCCACCAACAAAGTTAGTTCCGTAATCTCTTGACTGAAGAGAGTGAAAAGTTCCCTGCTTACCAGTGAAACCAATAGTGATTAATTTCGTGTCTCTATTAATTAGAATGGCCATTACGCCTCCCCTTTTGTTGCTTCAACAACTTTCACTGCAGCATCTGCAAGATCGTCAGCAGCAATAATAGTTAATTCGGACTCGTTAAGAATTTTCTTCCCAAGTGCTACGTTTGTACCTTCAAGTCTTACAACTAGAGGAACTGTAACTCCTAGAGATTTTGCAGCAGCAACAACGCCTTCAGCGATGATGTCACACTTCATAATTCCACCAAAGATATTAACTAGGATGGCCTTAACATTTTGATCAGAAAGAATAATTGAAAAAGCTTTTTCAACTGTTTCTTTTGTAGCTCCCCCTCCTACATCAAGGAAGTTCGCTGGCTCACCACCGTGAAGCTTAATAATATCCATAGTACCCATAGCTAGACCGGCACCATTTACTAGACAACCAATATTTCCATCTAAAGAAATATAAGAAAGACCATACTTAGCAGCATCTAGCTCTTCAGCAGATTCTTCTGTTGGATCTCTCATCGCTTCAATTTCAGGATGTCTGAAAAGAGCATTGTCATCAAAATTTAATTTCGCATCAAGAGCAATCATTTCACCACTTTTAGTTTTAACTAATGGGTTGATTTCCGCGATAGTACAATCTGTAGCAATATAAAGATCGTAAAGTCCCTTAAAGAATTTTGTTGCTTCTTTAACAAGCTCTTTGTCTTTAATACCGATACCGTAAGCAAGCTTTCTACCGATAAATGGAGTAAAACCTGCAGCAGGATCAACCGCTACTTTTATGATTTTCTCTGGAGTTTCTTCTGCAACTTTTTCAATCTCTACACCACCTTCAATAGATGCCATAAATGTTGCCTTACCTGTTGCACGGTCTAATACGATACCTGCATAGTATTCGTGCTCAATCTCACACCCTTCTTCGACTAAAAGTGTAAGCACTTTCTTTCCTTCAGGTCCTGTTTGATGAGTCACTAGAGTCTTACCTAGAATGTCGTTAGCATGTGCCTTAACTTCATCCATATTTTTAGCAAGTTTAACTCCACCAGCTTTTCCTCTACCACCAGCATGGATTTGAGCTTTAACAACCCAAACATTTCCACCAAGCTTCTTGGCTCCTTCAACGGCTTCGTCGACGGACTTAGCTACCTGACCACCTAGAACTTTAATTCCAAATTTCTTCATCAGTTCTTTGGCCTGGTACTCATGTACGTTCATGAATCTCTCCTAAGTTTTTATTTTAAAAATTGATTTTCATAATAGTGGCAAGTTGCGCATGATACTAGGTGCTATGCTTCATAAGAGATTGATTTTTTATGATTTTATGTCCAAAATCAGTATTATTTTTAAGATTACTATAAAAAAGGTTGATTTAATGCAGCACAACAGAGAGTATTTTTGTTTAGAACCAGCTAAATTTCGTCTAGATGGTGGTGCGATGTTTGGAATAATACCTAAACCTCTATGGAATAAAGTACACCCTAGTGACGAACAGAATAGGATTGATTTGGCGCTTAGACTTATCCTTATAAAGGAAGAAGATAAAGTAATCCTTATAGATACTGGAATTGGTGATCATAATCCTGAAAAATTTAACGAACGCTTTGATGTTAGAACTGAAATGCAGCCTCTATCCCTTGCTCTTAAAGAAATAGACTTAACTCCTGACGACGTTACAGACTTAATTCTAAGCCATCTTCACTTTGACCATATTGGAGGAATTGGAGAAATGGTAGATGGAGTAATGACTCCAATCTTTAAGAATGCAAAATGCCATATTCACAAAGAGCACTACGATTATGCTCACTCTCCTACAGAGAGAGACTCAGGCTCTTTTCATTGCAAGAACTTTGACCCTGTTGTGGACTGGTATAAAGATAACTCTCTTATGGTTTGGCATGATGGAGAGGAAGGAAAAATTCTCGACCTAAAGTCTGGGCCAATAAACTTCAAGTGCTCTCATGGTCACACTCCATTCTTAATGCATCCATATGATGAAAGATTTATCTACCTAGCAGACCTAATTCCTACTTCTAACCACGTTCATATCCCTTGGGTTATGGGATATGACATTAGCCCGGGAATCACGACTAAAGACAAGAGAGAGTTTTTAAACTTTATATTTGAAAAAGATCTAACAATGATTTACGAGCATGACCCAATTTATTGGGGTGGAAAGTTAGTAGAAGGAAAACGAGGATTAGCTTGTGGAGAAAACTTTAATCAAATTGAAAAATCAGCCTATAAAATAAACTTATAGCTTATAGTCATCAAGAGACTTTTGAACTTCATCCATTTTGGTTTTAGAAGTCTCTTGAAGAAAAAGTGATCGCTTTATAAATAACTTTCTAAGGCGATTCCTACTTTTCTTTCTAATTCTTTTTACTTTCTTAGTCATGGTCACCATATCTGAGGCCATCTCTCCGATTCTTTTACCTTGTTCTAATAAGTCTTCAAACTTTTTAGACATAATTGGATCAGAGATCTCATATTCTTTATATTTTTTATGTGACTCTAAGATTAACCCTTGAAGGACAGGCCCTAGATTTTTGCTATAGAGAATTTCAAAAGATTCTATTTCTTTTCCTCTACGTATTGAAGTTAAAACATCTTCATATGTCTTATAAATCTTGGTCGATAAAGATGAGTATGTCTTATAAACTTCTACCAAATACTTTAAAGGTTTTACTTCTTCAGCTCTTGTTTTCTCTTTGTAATTTGCGATACTTTTTTCAAAATCTTCTTTTGTTCCAGGATAGATTAAACTCTTCCCTCTAAAGCGCAATTGTTGCTCAGGCTTTAAGAAGCTAAATTCAAACTTTGAATACAAATAAGTATAAGCTCTTTGTTCAACACCTATTGGGATCGCCAACATCTGTACATAATACTCACCTGAAGCAAAGCGATCACCTTTAACTATTTTAACTTCAGGGAATTTTGCAATACCATTTACAGCAATTCCCATAGCTGTTGCCACAACTTTATTCTTTGAGATTGTTTTATTATTCACTGATGTAAGAGTTAGATAAACTTTAGACTTATGCCTGATATTTGTAGCGAGCATCAATTCTTTTGAATTCTTAGACATAAAGACTTCGGCCCTAACATCACCTGTAAAAGCCGCGCTTCTGATCTCATCAACTCTTTCAATAGTAATAGAAGAGAAGTCATCTAAATTAACATAGGACTGAGCGCTTTGATATATAAGGTAAGCCGATAAAACGAGGATAATAAAGCACGACGCAATTGCAGAGACTAATTTATAATTAACCTTTCTATTTTTCTTATCAGCTTCTATCTCACCCCAAACATCTTCTTCCTCTTTAGCAACCGTCGGCTCAACATGAATACTTTGAACCTCTTCTTCAGCCTCAATTTCGACAGGTTCAGTATCCACAGGTGGAACTTCTTCAACGAAGTTCTCTATGAATTCTTCTTGCGAAGGTTCAACTATTTCTTCAATAACATTTTCGTCAATAGTTTCTTCTTCATAAGGAAATTCAATTACTATTTCTTCAACGTTTTCAGCTGGATTATTAGGTAAATCTGGAAGGTCTGGAACTTCAACTACTGGTAGTGATATCTCTTCTTCAGGTAGGTCTGGAAGGTCGGGTAAATCAGGAAGCTCAATTGGAGCTTCTTCAATTGCCTCAAAATCTGGTAAATCAGGAAGATCTTCAACAACTTCTAATTGCTCATCAATCTCTTCTAATTCAGGAAATAAGTCTATGACTTCTTCCACATTAGGTGGAAGCACTTCTAGATCCTCAACATCTGGCAGAATCTCTTCTTCCTCGTCTGCTATTGGATAAAAC
>NZ_JBFGYP010000053.1:0-19886 GCF_041587335.1 Halobacteriovorax sp. | reverse complement strand
ATTCATTTAATGCTGCTTTTAAAATATTAATTTCCTGCAGAAGTGTCTCTTTTTTACTTTTGAGATCACTTAGGCTTTTCTCAGAATTAATTAATTCTACTTTTAGCTGTTCATAGTCAGCACTAATTTTTGCTTCTAGGGCCCTAGCGTCTTCTAAATCTTCTTTAAGAAGCTCAATCGTTTTACTTTTCTTATCTACTTCTTTATTTTTTAAATCAATATCACGAAGTAGACCATTTATATTCTCTTTATTGACGACTATTTGTTTTTCATATTTTTTTATAAGATCAATATTTACTCTGTAAACTTCTTCGATCTCATTCTTATCTCTATGAATATTTGCGAGGCTTTCTGTTAATACTCCATTTTCTTTAGTTAATTCAGATATTTTATTTTTAGACTCATCTCTTTTTTCAATCAGTTTATTATATTCTTTTTCTAGAGATAAATTTTCTATATGTAGATTGCTCTTCTCATTAGTTAAGCTATCAACCTCCCTAGACTTCTCGCTTATCTCCTCTCTTACTTTCTTTAGAGAGTTTCTAGATGCAATATTTTTTTCTTTTTCATAGTTATGTTTTTCTTCTAAATCAAACTTAATATTATCTAATTCTTCTACTTCTTTCTTACTTTGAGAAAGAGCATCATAATCTTTCTTTCTGAGCTTCTTAAGTGCTTTAATCTCTGAATGATTTGTGCTTACTACCTGCTCTTCTAAAGACTCAACCCTAATCTTTTCACTTATGTGATCTTTTGTCTTAGACTTCTTAAACTCCTGTTTATCAAAAGTAGGAGGAGTAACATCAGCTACAGAGTAATTAAAATCAAACTTAGTTGACTCCTCAATAATGGGAGGAAAAACTCCTAAAGCTTGCTCTTCAAAAGAAGACTCACTTGTCTCTTTTGTAATACTCTTTAATTTTTCATGTAAATTAAACTTTTTCTTCGTCATGAAGATCCTCATATTTTGCAATTCGACTCATACGTCTTATCGAGGATCATTTAGGGAAAATTGAATGAACATTATTTATTTTGATTGATTGGATTAATTTGCCTAAGGCCGAGCACAACACTCGGCCTAAACAAATCTTAAATATGAATTGCTCTATCTTCCGTTGCCGCAAGACAAGCTTCTTTGAAACATTCTGTATACGTTGGATGGGCATGAGAGATTCGAGCGATATCTTCAGCAGATGCTCTAAACTCCATAGCAACAACGGCTTCACCTATAAGGTCAGCACATCTAGCTCCAATCATATGAACACCTAAGATCTCATCAGTTTCTTTATGTGCTAGTACTTTCACAAGCCCATCTGACTCATTTCCAGCTCTAGCTCTACCTGATGCCTTAAATGGGAACGATCCCTTCTTATAAGGTACTTTAGAGGCCTTAAGTTGCTCTTCAGTTTGTCCAACAGATGAAACTTCTGGCCAAGTGTAAACAACACCTGGAATTAAATTATAATCTAGATGAGGCTTTTGTCCGGCCAATAGTTCAGCAACGTACATCCCCTCTTCTTCGGCCTTATGAGCAAGCATTGGACCTTTAACGATGTCACCAATTGCAAAAATATTATCTACATTAGTTCTTAGGTGTGAATCTGTTACAACAACACCTCTTTCATCAACATTAACACCAGCATTCTCAAGACCTAGCCCATCAGTAAATGGTCTTCTACCTACAGCAACTAGACAGTAATCACTCTCAAGAGTAACTTCTTTACCATCTTTATTCTTCTTAGCAGTAACTGTAACTTTCTTACCTTTAGCTTCAACTGCTGTCACACCGTGACCAGCGTAGAATTCCATACCTTGCTTCTTAAGAACTCTCTGTAGAGTCTTACCTAGCTCTCCATCCATTGAAGCAATCATTGAGTCAGCGTATTCAACAACTGATACTTTTGAACCAAGTCTTAAAAAGACTTGTCCCATCTCAAGACCAATAACACCACCACCAATTACAACAAGGTGTTTAGGTACTTCTTTAAGCTTTAGTGCTTCTGTAGAAGTAATCACTCTCTTTTTATCAATTTTAATAAATGGTAGAGTTGAAGGTTTAGAACCTGTTGCTAAAACAATATTCTTCGCTTTAACTTCAGTTTCTTCTTTTTCACCCTTAACAATAACAGTATTCTTATCTTTTAAAGAACCCATTCCACGAAGAACTTCAATTTTGTTCTTCTTCATTAGGAAATCAATTCCTCCACAAGTATCAGAAACAACTTTCTGAACTCTAGCTCCCATCTTAGTTATATCTACTTTAACTTTTCCAGTCTCAATACCATGATCAACAAAGTGGTGAGAAGCATCGTAGAATCTCTCAGAAGATTCTAGCCAAGCTTTTGAAGGGATACACCCAACGTTTAAACAAGTCCCACCAAGAGTTGGGTACTTTTCAACGATAGCAGTTTTAAAACCAAGCTGTGCCATTCTGATTGCACAAACATATCCACCTGGACCTGAACCTATTATAACAACATCAAATTCTTTCACATTATTCTCCTAAATTAGATATCAAGTAACATTCTAGAAGGATCTTCAATTAATTCCTTCACTGTTTTTAAGAAAGTTACCGACTCTTTTCCATCTACAACTCTGTGGTCATAAGAAAGCGCTAAATACATTATAGGGTGAATAACAACTTCACCATTAATAGCAACTGGTCTCTCTACAATATTGTGCATTCCAAGAATCGCTGATTGAGGAATGTTAATAATTGGAGTTGAAAGCATTGAACCAAAAACACCACCGTTAGTGATTGTGAATGTTCCACCTTGCATCTCATCGATTCCAAGCTTTCCATCTCTTCCCTTAAGAGCAAGACGACGAATTTCTTTTTCAATTTGAGCAAGACTCATACTCTCTGCATTCTTAACAACTGGAACAACTAGTCCCTTTGGAGTTGAAACTGCAATCCCAACGTCAGCGTAGTCATGATAAACAAGGTTCTCACCTTCAATCTGAGCATTTACACCAGGAACTTCTTTAAGTGCCATAGTACAGGCCTTAGTAAAGAAAGACATAAACCCTAGTCCAATATCATGCTTGTCTTTGAAAGCGTCTTTATATTTTGATCTAAGGGCCATTACATTATGCATATCAACTTCATTGAAAGTTGTAAGCATTGCTGTTTCGTTCTTAGCTTCAGTCAATCTCTTTGCAATAGTCTTTCTAAGACGAGTCATTTTCTCAACTCTCTTCTCACGACTTACTCCACCTGAAAGTTCAACTTTCTCTGGAGCACTTGGGGCTGCTGCTTTTGCTGGTGCTGAAGTAGCACTTGCACCTACAGCGTCTGCTTTAGTAATACGACCATCTTTTCCTGAGCCAGAAACAGAGTCAGCAGATACACCTTTTTCATCTAAAATTTTCTTAGCTGCTGGAGATGGATAATTCTTATCTCCACCAGTAGGAGCTGCAGCACTTGCCACTGGAGCTTCTTCAGCTTTTTCTTCGGACTTAGGAGCTCCACCAGCAGGAGCAGAAGCACTAGTATCAAGAGTAGCAATTACTGCTCCAATTTCTAGCTCAGCCCCCTCTTCAGCAGAGTCAGCGATTGTTAAAATCCCACTTGATTCAGCAGGAAGCTCTACAGTTGCTTTATCAGACTCGATTTCACAAAGGATATCTCCCTCTTCTACATAGTCACCACTTTCTTTTACCCAAGCTGCTAATGTAACTTCAGTAATTGACTCTCCAATACTTGGAATTTTAATTTCAATGCTCATAATTCAACCTTTTATTTGGCAAATGCCTTATCAATAATTTCTTGTTGTTCTCTATTATGTACTGCTGCGTATCCAGTCGCTGGAGAGGCTGCTGATCTTCTTGATATACAAGAGATATCACTAAACATATCTCTCCATCTTAGAAGAAAAGTCCATGCTCCCATATTCATTGGTTCTTCTTGAACCCATACTTGCTTAGCACCCTTATATTTCTTTAAGACTTTATCAAGTTGCTTTTCAGGTAGTGGGTAAAGCTGCTCTACTCTTACAATAGCGACGTCTTTTCTCTTATCTTCTTGTTGTTTATTAAGTAAGTCATAATAGACCTTTCCAGAACAAAGAAGAACCTTCTTAACATCTTTTGCTTTTACAAATGAATCATCAATTATTTCTTGTAGTCCACCCTTAGAGAACTCCTCAACAGTAGAAACACATTGAGGGTGTCTTAGTAGTGATTTTGGAGTAAATACGATCAGTGGTTTTCTAAATTCCCACTTAAGCTGTCTTCTAAGAGCGTGGAACATATTTGCAGGAGTTGTAAAATTACAAACAACCATATTATTTTCTGCACACATTTGAAGATATCTCTCTGGACGACACGAAGAGTGTTCAGGACCAGAGCCTTCGTATCCGTGAGGCAGAAGCATAACAATGTTACTCATTCTTTGCCACTTACTCTCACCTGCAGAGATAAATTGATCCATTACAATTTGAGCTCCATTTGAAAAATCTCCGAATTGAGCTTCCCAAATATTTAGAGCTCTTGGAGTTGCTTGAGAGTAGCCGTACTCAAAGGCAAGAACGGCGTATTCAGATAAAAGAGAGTTGTAAATATGAATCTTACCTTGCCCCTCTTCAATATCAGCAAGACCACAATGTGCCTTATTAGTCTCCACATCAAAGACTTTGGCATGTCTATGAGAGAATGTTCCTCTAATAACATCTTGACCAGTAAATCTAATATTTGCATCTTCAGATAAGAGAGTACCGTAAGCTAGAAGCTCAGCAAGCGCCCAATCAATCTTGTCATCAGCAAACATAATTCTTCTACTATCAAGAATCTTTTGTGCTTTTCTAAGAGTTTGAAAACCTTCTGGTGTAGAAGCAACAGCATTCAGAACCTTCTCAAGTCCTTTAACTGAAACTTTTGTCTCTGGAGATTTGTCAAAATCTTCAGGTTTAGACCAACGAAGGTTCTTCCACTCTTTGTGAGGACCACTTGATTTTTTCGGAAGTGCGTTTTGCTTAACATTATTAAGTCTATCCGCAAGAGTCGACTTGTAACTATCTTGCATTTCTTTTGCTAGTTCTTTATTAAGAGAACCTGCTTCAATTAATCTTTCTAAGTAAAGCTCTCTAGGGTTCTTAACTTTAGAGATAAGCCCGTAAAGATGTGGCTGAGTATACTTAGGTTCATCACCTTCGTTATGGCCATGCTTTCTATAACAAACCATATCAATAAAGATATCTTTATTAAATTTTTGTCTAAACTCTACTGCTAGCTCACAGGCATAAACAACATGCTCAGGGTAATCTCCATTCACATGAATAATTGGAATATCTAATGTCTTAGCTACTGATGTAGAGTAATGAGATGAACGTGCATCAGTGAAGTCTGTAGTAAAACCAATCTGATTATTTATTACAAAGTGAATCGTTCCACCAGATCTATAACCAGGAAGCTCTGACATTTGAAGAGCTTCATAAACGATCCCCTGTCCAGCTACTGCTGCGTCACCATGAATAACAACGGGGATAATTTTTGATTCATCTTGGTATGCTATATCTACCTGTGCTCTACAGTAACCATTAACGACTGGAGAAACAGTTTCAAGATGTGATGGGTTTGGAAGAATTTTTAAAGTTACATCCTCACCATTAGTAGCTTCTTTAACTGAAGTAAATCCCATGTGATACTTAACGTCTCCGTCACCTTGTCCCTGCTGTTGTTCCAGAGAATTACCTTCAAACTCAGAGAAGATATACTCATAAGTTTTTCCAATAATATTAGCAAGTACGTTTAGTCGACCTCTGTGGGCCATACCAAAAACAACTTCCTTTGCACCAAGTTCACTTGATCTATTTATAATTGCATCTAGACCAGGAATTGTTGATTCACCACCTTCAAGTGAGAATCTTTTTTGACCTGTATATTTTGTTTGAAGAAAGTTCTCAAAAACATTTGCTTCATTCAGCTTTTCTAAAATTCTTTTTTTCTTTTCAATTTCGTAGTTCACTTCTAGTGAGCCAACTTCAAATTTATTTCTAATCCATCTTCTTACTTCAGTATCATTACTGTGCATATACTCTATGCCCATCTTACCGCAGTAAAGTTTTTCCATTTTATTTATAATATCTTTTAACTTACAAGGACCAAGGCCTACAAAGTCACCACAAATAAATGTCTTATCTAAATCACTTGCATTTAAATCATATTCAGATAGACCAATTTGAGCGTTACGGTCTCTTCTTTTACGAATTGGATTCGTATCAGAGAGTAAGTGTCCTCTTGTTCTATAAGATTGAATTAATCTAAAAACATTAAACTCTTTTCTAAGCCTAGCTTCGTCAAAGTCTCCACCGCCACCAGGCGCAGATCCTGCAGCAAACTCAAAACCTTCGAAGAATTTTTTCCACGAAATATCGACAGAGTCTGTGTCACGTTTGTAATCATCATAAAGAGAATCAATAAAAGAAATGTCTGAACTAGACAGGTGTGAGAAATCAATTGGGTTTTTCATAGTTAAAATCCGTTTTTTATACCCGAGAATTTATAAAGTATTTTAATAATATTAATATATTACTATGTTAACAATTCGTGAAGAAACTTTTTAGCCAAGGCAATTTATGCGCCTTTTACAATCTTAAATTTATTCTATTGAACTAATTTAAGCGTAACACTTGAGTCTTTTACTTCAAGTTTCAAGCACTCCTCTTTTTGTTCAGGAGCTTTATCGCATTCGTCTTTCTTTTCACAGATCATGCAATCTTCGCCCATCACCTTACCAAGTCCACCACATGAACCCTTAAGTTTCTTATTACTAAAAATAACACCTACTGCCATTCCTGCGATAGCGGCCAACATAACAACGAGTGATACTAAGAACATTTTCATGGTAATTACCTACTTAAATAGTTTGTTAAACTCAGTTGTACCTTTAGCTATAAAGTTTTTCTGAGTATCGAGTTTATATATAAAGTATGCTGATAACTTTAGTTTCTCTGCTAATTTTATTCCTTCTTCGTAACCAAGCGACATAAGTGCAGTTGCCCAAGCATCTGCGTCCATACAAGATCCAGAATTGACAACACTTACGCTTGCAAGGGTATGTGCAACAGGACTCCCAGTCTTAAAGTTTATTGTATGTGAATAGTTTTTATTACTTTGAGTGAAAAAGTTTCTATAATTACCACTCGTGGCCAAGGCAGCATTATTTAAGCTCAGAACTTTCGGGTATGACTTTGTTGGGTTTTCAATATCAGGAGACTCTATTGCTATTTTCCAAGGATGGCCCAGCTTCGTTCCACTAGTTCTTACTTCACCACCAATTTCAACCATATAATCTGTTGTACCAAGCTCTTCTAAAAGACTCGCCACTTCATCTACCCCATAGCCCTTGGCTAAAGAAGATAAGTCTACATAAACCTTTGCGTTATTCTTTTTCCAAAGTTTTTTATCAAGGTCCAAGCTAATCATAGAAAGACCAACACTTTTCATGGCCTCCTGGATTTTATCATCACTAGGAACTACTCTTTTACCATTTGGACCAAAGCCCCAAAGATTTACTAAAGGCCCGATAGTTGGATCATAAGAGCCAGCAGTGAGTTCGCCAATTGAAAGTGCCTTACTTGTAACTTTTAAAATCTCTTTAGATGCGCTTCTCCACTCTAAAGAAGGGTCAGAATTAAACTTCGAAATCTCCGAACTTTTAATGTAAGTCGACATGCTTAAATTGATATTTTTAAGAAGCTCTGCAACTTTGGCGTTTACCTCTTCACTGGATAGTTCAATATTTTTCTGGGAATACTTAATATGATAAGTCGTCCCCATTGTTTGACCTTCTATTTTCGGGAACTTAGAGGTCCTAGAACATGAGCTGATACCAGCGAGCAGAATGAATAAAATCAATAATCTATACATTATTGCTTATTACCATCTTAAAGACTCTTTAGCCATGAAATTACTTAGACATTTTTAGAATTATTCGACTTCCCTGCTTCAAACTTTCAATCTCTAGAAGGCCATTCATTACCTGTAAATAAGATTTAGCAAGGACAAGTCCCATTCCTGAACCTACATCTCCATCTGTAGAAGGAGTTGGCTTTGATTTGAAATCACTTTCTAGGTTCTCTAGTACCTCTAACGGAAAACCACCGGCCTGATCTTCGATTACAATTTCGACTTTATTATCAACTTTTCTACCATAAAGCTTAATGTGGGCATTTTTACTTGAGTATCTAATAGAGTTTGAAAGAAGAGGACCAATAACAGTATTTAGAAATGTAGTCCTAAAAGCAGTAAACTCTAAGTTTAAACCATCACTTTCAAGCTTGAGATCCTTTTCTTTAAGTAAGCTTCCATACTGAAGTGAGATAAAGTCAATGACTTCCTCTACTCTAATTGTCTCTAGATCTTCCTTCTCTTTATTTTTTGAGAAGAACTTTTTAGTGCTATCAATAATTTTATAGATTAGATCAATAGACAACTCGATATTCTCAAGACTTTTACTATTATCTTTATCAAGATTAGACAAGGCCTTCTGAGTTTCGAAATAGATAATAGTTAAAGGGTTTGATAGATCGTGAATAACAGAAGATATAAGATGATGATTTGAATCTACCATTTTCTTTAGAAGGTTTACTTCTGAGTGACCCTTTGGAAGCTCACACGAAAACTCTCTAAAATATATTCTAGAAAAAACATTTCCAATTGCGCTTAATGATACAAAAAGGTCATCTACATTTTCTTCAATTACTTCATCATGCATGAAATAAAGAATTCCAATGATCGTGTTACAGTCTAAATAGACTGGGATTCTAGATATTACTTTAATATCCTCTTCCATTATCAATTCTTTATTATCTAAATCAGCAGGGTCAATTAGAAAGTTCTTTGGAGATAAGATGGTACTCTTCATCTTATCAACTAAAGAATAGCGAAGAGATAAAGTAAGATCTTTAGACTCTACTCCTTTGGAAAATAAAAATTTAGCATCTACCTTAGCAGGCAACAACTCTGGAACTTCGACAAACCCAATCATTTTAAATGGAAGTTTTGATGAAGTAGATTTTAAAAACTCAAAACAAGTCGTAGAATCATTTAACTGTTCAAAAATATTTACCATACTGCTCTTTTCTTTCATAACTAAAGTGTAAGATAATTAGCAAGAATATCAAAGGGACATATTTTCCATACAAACGAAAAAGGTCTAATACTGAATACTTCTAGCAATCTCTTTTAGAGGCATATAGTTTATTCCCTCTTCATTTAGTCGGGCTTCAACTCTTTTTAGATTCTCTAGAAAATCAAGATTTATCCTCTTTTCTCTCTCACCTTTAAATTTATAGTCAGTATCATAGAAATAAGTAACATTTGTTGGTCCAAAAAAAAGAATCTGCGCCATTTTATATTTCATTTGGTCGGCCACAGTTGTCATGTTTCGTCGAGAGAACTTCCCCATCCCTTTAGTTGGGGCGCAATGTCTAATTCTCATAGGAACTTTTCTTATATTCATCTCTCCATAACTATAATGATCTAATGAGTGTGCTACTGTCACGTCCCAAATATAATAGGCAACAGTATCGACTAAAACACCTTCTTCAAATATCTCATTACCATCTGGAAAGTTAGGAACTAGCTTAGAGATATAGTTTGCCCAGTTCTCTACTGCTCTATCCCCTTTAGGAATATCGCATAGGATCTCTCCCACATACTTCTTAATTTCAACATAGTATGCCTCTAGATAGTCTCCATAATCAGAATGAATAACTTGAGGACTTCTATGATACTTGTATCCACAATATGAATCGTTACCTTTTAATCCTTTATAGCCACATACTAATAGCTCTCTTAGTCCTTCGTATGGACCAGGGTAAGGAGCATATGGCATCCACCATTTTGTATGCAGTAGAGATGTCTTAAAAGTGAGAACTGCTTTCTCTAATTGTAAGGTAAATCTAAGGTGAGGATGAATGAGCTTAAACAGAATATGCTCTTTTGGAAGAGCTGTTTTAGTAATTGCATTTATAGAATCAAGTGGAAAATGTAAATTGGGATGCTCTACTAAAGTCGCACATATCGCCCCACCTTGTAGAACAAAATACTTTGCCAGTTCCCACCCTTCACCATCTGTGGGAGTAAAGATTTCTTTTGAATCATCTATATAAATACAAACGACTTCGAATTTATCATTTCTTTTTACAAGTAATGTTTTAGAAGGTGAAGCGAAAATCCCTTCAAATGTTTCAACAACCTTAACCGGGGCTAAATCTGTGATGAGATACTCGTGGTCCCCATCTAAGTAATCAGAAAAGATCTCCTTATCTTCATTATCAAATCTATTACTTAAGAATTTACACATCATTGATTGATTTAGATATTTATTAAACTCTTCGTCACTTACTTCTTCTACACCTTTCTTAAACATGTAATAGATATAAAAGAATGGAAATAATAGAAGTGTTACCACATATCTAGAACCTACAAATATCCACCAATCTATAACTTCACGAAGAGGTAAATGTAAAACTGCAGGAGACTCTCCAAATGGATGGTCCGGAGAAGGCTGAGGCCATGGTCCTTTTCGACCATAAAGAAAATCTTTAGGCGTATAGTCTAAAATATTTTTTTCTTTTGAATTAATTCTAGTTTTTACTTCACTCCAATATGAAGAGTAATTTGTCTTTCTCATCTCTACCCTTCGAGTGTCTTTATTGCTGTACCGTAAGCAAGCACCTCTATACTTCCAACACTTCTTCTTCCAATATCACTTGATATAGAGGATGTTTCAATTCTTACATTCACAATTAAGTTATAATCAATTGCATCTTCTTTCATTCTAAGAACTGCTTCCCTTCTAGCTCTTGAAACAAGAGACTCTATTCCACGAAGCCTTCCACCAAATAAGGACTTAATTCCCGCTACAATTAATTTAAAATAATCAATTGAGACTACAGTCCCACCAACGGCAAGGCGCTGCTCTACAATATCTCCATTAGGAATATCTATTTTCTTTAAATTATTTAATTTAACTGAAAGTGTCGCCCTCTCTCTTTCTCTAAGAGACTTCAGGTGCCTTTGTTCATTATATGCACCAATTGCAAGTCCTATAAAAAGTAAGGCCCCTACTCCAAATAACTGCTCCATTATTCAACTCTAACAGCTGTTCCATAACAGTAGAGTTCGGCGGCTCCTTGTGCAACAGATGAGGTGGAGAATCGAACATTAACAATTGCATTTGCACCAGCATTATTAGCACTCATGATCATTCTATCCATGGCCTCTTTACGTGATTCATTTAAAAGCTCGCTATAACCTTTTAACTCGCCACCTACAATATTTTTGAGTCCGGCCATAAGATCACGACCAAGATGTTTTGCTCTAACTGTAGAGCCAGATACTAGACCACAATATTCAGAAATAGTTTTTCCAGGTATTGTTTCTATATTTGAAAGTAACATGTCATCTCCTAACAAATGTATTAGAAAATGGTAAATCAGATATCTTTAGTAAACTAGACAGAAAAAAAGGCCAAGGGGGACTTGGCCTATATAGAGGTATTTATAATTCGCAATCAATAGCTGTAAATACTGACTCAAATGGTAAATCACTTCCAAAGAAGCTTTTCTTTTTTGATACCATAGTTATTCTAGCAGAATCAATGTCATTGAAGATCCCGCAAGTATCTTCTTCATCAAGATTTAATCCGCCAAAGGCTAAGTCTTTTAACTTTCTATCATCATGGATTAACTTCTTATCTTTCCTAAGAACTGAACAAAATGATAGCGTAACGTTATAACCAACAATCTCTCTTCCATTAAAAACTTTTTCAATCATTAAAAGATCATTATTAAAACCTTTACCAATAAATGGTTTACCTTCTTTTGATGAAGTCATTCTACCCTCTTGAGGTAAGTTCATTCCAAATATAAATTGAGCGTCATCCGTCTCTGGGTACATAGGATCATTTTGAACAAAGTATGTAAGGTCTTCTTTTAATCTTCCTTTAGAATTTGTTGAAGTTGCGAAGTCGTTTTCACCACAAACATGTTTTTCTTTTAAATCAGAAAATATTTTTGAATTCCCAGTAAGTTCTGGAAGAGACTTAGACAGGTTCTTAACATTATTTTTAATATTTCCATTATCATCAATATGAGAGACTTCACAGTTAATACAGTCCTCAGATGCTAGTGATCTAGAATTTGTTTCAAAGAAATTTGGACCGATTGAAATTGCAGATAAAAGCATTAGTGCTACAAATTGTAGGTTTCTCATATATCCCCCTCAGAATAAAATATACTTATATATTAAGCAATATGGATGCCACTTCGAGGATGAGATTACGAGAACTTACAATGATATAAGTGCTCATTATTTAGTCACTGACTAATTATTAAATAGCTAAGAAGCTAAGGACTTCTTATTTCTTCTTTCGTTTCTTAGACTTCGGATTAGGCTTTTTCTTCTTAGAGTGAGGGTCTTTACTATTTAATTCAGCAAAGTATGGATGATCTGTAACGACAGGAATCTTTTCACCAATTTTTGCTTCAATGCTCTCAAGAAGCTTTCCCTCAGAAGAAACACAGAAAGTAATTGCGACACCGCCGCCACCAGCTCGTCCTGTTCTTCCGATTCTATGGACATAATTACTAATCTCTTCTGGTAGAGCGTAATTAATAACATGAGTAATATCTAAAATATCAATTCCTCTAGCTGCGACATCAGTTGCAACGAGAAGACGAATTTCACCTGTTCGAAATGACTCTAGGGCCATCTCTCTTTGAGTTTGAGATTTATTACTATGAAAAGTATTACATGATATTCCATTTTCTTGTAACTCTTCAACTAGTAGATCTGCTCCGATTTTGGTCTTACTAAAGAGTAGTACTTTTGAAAGGGATTCATCCTCTAATAAGTGTAGAAGTAATTTTAACTTATCTTTTTTAACTAAAGTGTAGAGCTTTTGTTCAATTTTCTTAACAACTGTAGACTCAACATCTACTTGGACTCTTACTGGATCAATTAAAATCTCTTTTGATAACCTTTCTATTGTCTTAGGCATTGTGGCCGAAAATAGGGCCATCTGCTTTCTAACAGGTAGGTGAGAAATTATCGCCTTAACGTCATGAAGAAATCCCATATTGAGCATCATATCTGCTTCATCTAAGACAAATGATTCTACTTCATCAAGAGAGAGACAATTAGATTCGATGAGATCAATTAATCTCCCAGGAGTCGCCACTAGAATGTCTACACCTTCTTTTAAACTCTCTACCTGATTCGCCCTTCTCGCTCCACCAAATACAACAAGTGAGGATACTCCATCAATTTCACCAAGGTCCTGAACAAATTGCTCAATCTGAGAAGCAAGCTCTCTAGTTGGTGTCAAAATTAAAGCTCTAACGTGAAGTGGTGATGTCTCAATAGGACTTTTAACAATTCTATCTAATATAGGGAGGCAAAAGGCAGCTGTTTTTCCAGAACCCGTCTTAGCAATTCCAAGTAAATCACTTCCATCTAAAAGATGGGGAATCGCCTTTATTTGTATTGGGCTAGGTTTTGTGAAACCAAACTCACGAAGTCCTTCCTTTAGTGACGGAAGAATATTTAGTGAGTCAAAGTTTTCTGTATTTTTCATAATAGTATCTACTTATAGTGTTCAAATTAAATGTCTGTATACCACAGTCATAGACATTTATCTAACTAGTTCAGGGATTGTAAATCCATATATATATTTCTAAGAGCTTTAAAGCTAACAAAGCTATATGTTCCTGAAGCGGAAATCTTAGATGTAATTTCATCTAAAGCAAGAGTTACATTTTTCTTATGTTGTGGAAGATACTCTGCTCTTTCGGACTTACTCATTTTCTTTAAAATAAGATGATTATGGGCCGAGATAATTGCAACACTTCTCATCTCATCCATAAGTACGCCTTCAAGGAAGTGGTCATTAAATCCTTTTTGTGAAAGCTTCTCTAACGTCTCAATCATATCTAGGTTTCTAAATTCAGCTTCAATGATTTTGTGACTGAAGCTCTCTAGAACTTCTCCTCTTCCCATATCTGAATTCGTTCGAATAATAAGATTATCCATATTACTCTTATCTATATCTCCCTTTGCCACAAGCTCAATAGATGCACTCTTAGACTTAAATGCCCCACTAACCTTCTTTGTTAGTGTGCTGAGAACGGATGCTTGGGATGTAATAGACGCAAATACCATCAATGAGATAACAAGGGATTTCATATATATTCCTATGGTTGTGTAATTTTTAAAAAATTATGACATAGGAGCTAACGAGTAAGGAAAGAAACTAAGTTTTGATATAAAGATTATATGTAAAAAGTTTAAACAGATTAAGCTATTAAGAACTTAGGAGATTTAAACTCTCAAATGAAATAAAAAAAGGCCCACAAAGTGGGCCCTTAAGTATTTAGAATTTGATTAGTGTCTATCCACCAAAGTCATCAAGCATGATATCTTCTCTCTCAACACCTAGGTCAATGAGCATATCGATTACACACTTGTTCATAATTGGAGGCCCACATAGGTAGTACTCACAATCTTCTGGTGCTGGGTGATCTTTAAGGTATTCATCATGTAGTACTTGGTGAATAAATCCTTTATAACCTTCCCAGTTATCCTCAGGAAGAGCATCTGAAAGTGCACAATGCCACTTAAAGTTCTCATTCTCATTTTGAAGCATATCAAAATCTTCAACATAGAACATCTCTCTCTTAGAACGTGCTCCGTACCAGAAAGTGATTTTTCTATCAGTCTTGATTCTCTTTAATTGATCAAATAAGTGAGATCTCATTGGCGCCATACCTGCACCACCACCAACAAATACCATTTCTTTCTTAGTATCGCGGGCAAAGAATTCACCAAATGGACCAGAGATAGTAACTTTATCACCTGGCTTACAGTTAAAGATATAAGATGACATCTTACCTGGAGGAGTTCCTTTAGGAGCTCTTGGAGGTGGAGATGCAATACGTACGTTAAGCATAATCATCCCTTCTTCCTCAGGATAGTTTGCCATTGAGTATGCTCTTATTGTTTCATCTTCTACGTATGAGATATTGTCCCAAACTTTAAATGTATCCCAGTCACTTCTATATTCTTCTTCAATATCGAAGTCTTTATAATCAATCTTAAGACCTGGAGGTCTTTCAATTTGTATAAATCCACCAGCTTTAAATGGTACTGACTCACCTGCAGGAAGATCTAAAATAAATTCTTTAATGAAAGTTGCAACGTTATGGTTAGATCTAACCGTACATTCCCACTTCTTAACACCAAAGACTTCATCTTCAACTTCAATTTCCATATCTTCTTTAATAGAAACCTGACAAGCAAGACGACAACCGTCTTTCGCTTCTCTCTTCGTAATGTGTGATAATTCTGTTTCAAGAATTTCACCACCACCAGAGTGAACGTGTACTTTACATTGACCACAAGTACCACCACCACCACAGGCAGACGATACAAATAGTTTTTGATCAGCTAGTGCATTTAAAAGTTTTCCACCAGCTGCAATTTCAACAGTTTTTTCACCGTTGATGCTCAGTTTAATATTCCCAGAACTCACTAACTTTGACTTAGCAAAGAGAATGATAAGCACTAGGGCCAAGACAATGGCGGTAAACATTAAAACGCCAAGTATAATTTCATTCATAGTTATGACCTTTCTTTATAATACCTAAAGTTGAATACCTGAAAATGAGAGAAAACCTAAGGCCATAAGACCAACAGTTATAAATGTAATCCCTAATCCTCTTAGTCCATGAGGTACGTCACTGTACTTCATCTTCTCTCTAATTCCTGCAAGTGCTGCAATAGCAAGGGCCCAACCAACACCTGAACCAATTCCATAAACAGTACTTTCTGCAAAATTATAATCTCTTTCCACCATAAAAAGTGAACCACCTAAAATGGCACAGTTCACAGTAATAAGTGGAAGGAAAATACCTAGAGCTGTATAAAGCGCTGGAAAAAATTTATCTAGAGTCATCTCTAGGATTTGAACCATTGCTGCAATAACACCGATATAAGAAATAAGACCTAAGAAAGATAGATCGAACCCTGTGATACCTGCCCACTCAAGAGCGTTCTCTTTTAAGAAATAAGTATAAAGAAGATTGTTTACAGGGATAGTAATAGTTTGAACAACTACTACAGCTACACCAAGACCAATCGACGTCTTAACTTTCTTAGAAACTGCTAAGAAAGTACACATTCCTAAAAAGAATGAGAGAGCAAGGTTTTCAATAAATACTGATTTTATAAATAAACTTAAATAATGTTCTAACATTTCTTACTCCTTCTCAACTTGATCAGTTTTCCAAGTTCTTAGGGCCCAGATAAATAATCCGATCAAAAAGAATGCACTTGGAGCAAGTAGCGCCATACCATTAGTCTGGTACCAACCACCATCACCTGTCGTTTTAAGAATTTCGAAACCAAGAAGTTTACCACTTCCAAGTAATTCTCTAAATACTGCAACAAAGATTAGTACAATACTGTATCCAATCCCGTTCCCAAGTCCGTCAACAAATGACATAATTGGGTTGTTCTTCATAGCAAATGCTTCCGCACGTCCCATAACAATACAGTTTGTAATAATTAAACCAACGTAAACCGACATAGACTTTGCAACATCGTAAACAAATGCCTTTAAAAGCTGATCAGTTAAAATAACTAATGAAGCAATTACAGTCATCATAACAATGATACGAATACTAGAAGGAACATGGTTTCTAATTATCGATACAAAAAATCCTGAAAAAGCTGTTACAAGTGTAACGGCAATACACATAACTAGTGCAGTTTCCAACTTTGTTGTAACAGCAAGAGCAGAACATATCCCAAGGATCTGAAGTGCAATTGGGTTGTCATCAAAAAGTGGAGCAAATAGTGTTTTCTTGAGGCTCATTACTTGATCCCTCCGTCTCTAAACTTAGCTAGGAATGGTCCATAAGCATCATCACCTAACCAATATTGAATTGTTCCTGACACACCAACTGAAGTAAGAGTAGCACCAGAAAGACCGTCAATTTCAGTCTCATTCTTTGCTGCACCTTTTACTACTGTTAGTACTGGCTTAAAATCTTCTCCAAGAGCAGTTTTACCATTCCAAGTCGCTTGCCAGCTTGGGTTATCAATCTCACCACCAAGACCAGGAGTCTCACCGTGAGCATAGAAACCAATTCCTTTAACAGTAACTGTATCAGGGGCAAGTGCTAAGAAACCGTACATTGTAGACCAAAGTCCCTTACCATGTACTGGAAGAACGATCATTGAAGTCTCTCCAGCATCTTGAATAAGGTAAGCTTTAGCGATCTTAGCTCTAAATCTAATTTTACCAGCATCAATAGCTGTATCAATTCTCTTGTTCTTGCTAGCGTCTTTTGCAGCTTTCTTTTGATCGTAAGCTTCAACGTCACCTTCAACAACATCACCAGTAGAAAGATCTACTAACAGTGGACGAACATTCTTATATGCTTCATTAATATCTTCTTTAGTCGCAGTCTTATCTACTAGACCAGAGGCGATTAATAGATTCTTCTTTACATCTAACTTCTTGTTAGCTTCTTGCATTGGTTTTAGTGAAACTGCTGCTCCAGATACTAAGATCGAGCAAACAATACACAGAAGGAATGCAACAAGTAGTGTTTTTCCTGTTTCGCTTTTCATCACTCCTCCTTAAGCCTTAATACGAGCTTGTCTCTTTTTGATATGACCATTAACAACAAACCAGTCAATTAATGGAGCAAAGCAATTTGAGAAAAGAATCGCTAGCATTACACCTTCCGGGAATGCTGGGTTAATAACACGAACTAAGATAACCATAAGACCAATTAATGATCCGTAGTAAAATTGTCCCTTGTGAGTCATTGACGCAGACACTGGGTCTGTTGCCATAAATACAAGACCAAAAGCAAATCCACCGATAACTAAGTGCCAGTGTGGAGCAAGTCCAAACATTGGGTTAGTTTCAGAACCAATTTGATTAAGAACAAATGCAAATAACATAGCAGAAACAAGCATTGATAACATGATTCTCCATGATCCAATTCCTGTTACAACTAGAACTACAGCACCAATTAAACAAGCAAGAGCTGAAGTCTCACCCATTGAACCTGGCATAAATCCTAAGAATGCATCCATCCAGCTAACAGAGATAGCTGACATACCACCAATAGCAGCTTGACCAAGAGCAGTTGCTCCAGTGAAACCATCTACTGCAGTCCAAACTGCGTCACCTGAAATCTCTCCAGGGTAAGCAAAGAATAGAAATGCTCTTGCTGTAAGTGCAGGGTTTAAGAAGTTCTTCCCAGTTCCACCGAAAACTTCCTTACCAAACACAACTCCAAATGAAATACCTACAGCAACTTGCCATAGAGGAATTGTAGGAGGAAGAATACAAGGAAATAGAAGTCCTGTTACTAGGAAACCTTCATTAATCTCATGCTTTCTAACAGTTGCAAAAACAACTTCCCAGAAACCACCTGCAATATTTGTTACAAGAAATACTGGTGCAAAAAATAAGAAACCGTAAACAAAGTTTGAAACTCCATTTGTAGGATCAAATCCAAGACCAAGAGCGGCCATAACTGCGCCTCTCCATGAGTCTACTGACGTGATACCTTCAGCAGCTAAAACTATGTTTGCTTGAAGACCTGTATTGTAACAAGCAAAAAGTAAACAAGCTGTTAGGGCCATTGCCACAGTTGTCATCGTTCTTTTGAGATCAATCCCATCACGAACGTGTACTGATCCTCTACTCACTTCACCAGGTGTATAGATGAAAGTGTCGATCATCTCGTACATTGGGTAGAACTTCTCTAAGCTTCCACCTTTTGCGAAATGATGATGTTGAGAATCTAGAAAACCTCTTAAAGCTTTCATCTAACCTTCCTTCTCAATAGTTGTTAAATTTTCTCTAAGTACTGGACCGAAGTCTTTTTTACCAATGCTGGCAAAAGTACAAAGCGCCAAATCTTCCTCATCAAGTTCAAGACAACCTAACTGCTGAGCAAGCTCAGTATCTTTAGTTAGAAGTGCTCTTAATAATTGAGTAGGAAGAATATCTAAAGGTATTACCTTCTCGTACATTCCAACTGGAACCATTGCTCTTAATGAACCATGAGTCGTTGTTGTCATGCTAAATTTCTTAGAAGGTGTGAAGAACTTAGATAAGAAAGTTCTTTTGATAGAAAATTTATCAAACCCAGGAGATTGCCAACCAAGAAATTCTCTCTCACGCCCTTCAGCAAGAATAGAGATTTGGTTATGGTAACGTCCAAGATATAGGAATGAATCTTCAGTCTTTCTACCGTTTAATACTGAACCAGAAATAATTCTAAGCTCACCATCAAGCGTCTCATTAGCAACGATATCTAGGATATTAGCACCTAATTGAGTCGTAAGAAGTCTTGGATTCTTTGCTTTAGGACCAGCGACAGCAATTACTCTCTCAGTCCAAAGCTTACCTGAAGTAAAAAGTTTTCCAATTGCGATTACATCTTGGTAACCAGCATGCCAAACAACTTTCCCTTCATGAACAGCATCAAGGTTATGAATATGTGTACCAACTAATCCAGCAGGATGTGGTCCAGCAAACTCATGTAGAGATGCACTTGAAGGCGCTTCTACTTTTGAACCTGAAGCCTTACATACAAAAGTCTTTCCTTCTGTAAGTTTAGAAAGAACTTCTACTCCGGCCTTAAAGTCATCAGAGTACTGACCAATAACTTGTTCAGGGTTTGGAGCAAGAGGATTTGTATCCATTGCATTAATGAAAATAGAGTGTGGCTTATCTTCAAGCATTGCTACTTTAGAAAAAGGTCTCATTCTAAGAGACGTCCACAGACCAGATTCAAGAAGTAGTCTCTTAACTTCATCAAAAGAAAGTTCTGAAACATTCTTTTGCTTGT
>NZ_JBFGYP010000052.1:0-20191 GCF_041587335.1 Halobacteriovorax sp. | reverse complement strand
GATTTCTGTTGGAATATTGTCGTGTATATCTTCAATTATCTCTTGGTAGTAATCCACTAATTTAGGATCATCTCTACTGATCACTTTTCCGCTCTCATCAATAGGTTTAGAATCTGGCTCAAAGAAGCCATTCATATTAAACTTTCTTCTAGAAGAAACCATTCCTGAACAATAACCTTGAAACGGAATCATTGCAGAGTCAGCATCATGAAACATCTGGCTACTATTTCTAAAGCTTAATTTATCTTTTGAGCGTGGAAGAACTTTTTCTTTATATCTATCTAGTATTTTAAGTCCTTTTTGAGGACATACCTTTTCACAAGCATTATTACATAGAGGTGAACAAAATGGTTCGGGTTCACTTACTCTTGCCCAAGGGACACAGGCACTACAAAGCTTAGAGTCTATTGTCTTAGCAGTAAGGTATAAATTCTCTGTCGCGGAATCATTTTCAAGCTCCTGTGATTCACAGGATAGAGATAGGGCCTCTAAACTAAGGTCAGAACTACTTTCTTTCTCTTCTTCTACGAGTTGCTCATACTTATCTGGAGTCAAGGCAGAATAAATACCTTTAAGCGCAAGAAGTGGTGATGAGACCGTTCTTATTCCTGCGTGCTTTACAGCGGTAGAGCACTGGTTGGCCATCAAAAGAGGCGTAACTAAAATAAAAGTAAATAACTTAATTCGATACACTAATAAGATCCAAAATATTTAAGTGGATAGAGGCCTTTGCGGCACGATTACTCTATTAATAATATCTGATATTAAGGTACGCTTCAACTTAGAGAAGTAAGTTCTCCCCTACTAGACCGACAAAAGAAGTTTAATCAAGTAAAACGTGTAAATAACTTTAATAGGCCAAGTTATTGCACTCTTTTGAAAACTCTCCATGTTCTTTATGACACTCTTCTAGGAGAGCAAGTTTTCTTTCTACCACTTCAAAACACTTCTTTTTTATGAATCCTGTTTGGATTTTTTCACAGTAATAAGTATCACCCATTTTTATGGCCTCATCTCGCAAGTTATTATCTTCGTCAAAATAACTTGCAAGGAAAATTGAAGTAAACACAAGTACGACAATACTATAAACTATAATTTTTTTCTTCGTACTACTTTCCACTTTCTAGAAGTATATTAAGCATTCTTCTAACAGGCTCGGCAGCTCCCCATAGAAGCTGATCTCCACATGTGAAAGCATTTAAGTACTCACCACCAATATTCATTTTCCTAAGGCGTCCAATTGGAATATCCATTGTTCCGCTTACTGCAGCTGGAGTTAGATTAGCTCTTGTTTCTTCAGGAGAGTTTTCAACAATCTTTACCCAGTCATTATGAGAGCCGATCATCTGAGTGATCTCATCCATTGGAATATCTTTCTTTAATTTGATAGTGAATGCCTGAGAGTGACATCTCATTGTCCCAATACGCACGCAAGTACCATCTATTGGAATTATATTATCTGTACGTCCAAGAATTTTATTAGTTTCAGAAATGCCTTTCCATTCCTCTCTAGTTTGTCCAGCATCTACCGCTGAATCAATCCAAGGAATAAGGTTACCAGCGAGTGGGGCCCCAAAGCAACTAGTGTCTAAAGTGTTATCTCTTAGGGTACTAGTAACAACTCTATCAACTTCTGTAATATTTCTTGCAATATCTTTATCCATATTTACGAAATTAGAGCCAATAGTGTTCATTTGTGTAAGTAGCTCTTTCATATGTCTCGCGCCACCACCAGAAGCTGCTTGATAAGTCATAGATGTTAGCCAGTCAATTGCATCATGCTTAAAGAGACCGCCTAGAGACATCATCATGAGAGATACTGTGCAATTTCCACCAACAAAATCTTTTACTCCACTATTTAGACCTTTATCTATAACGTCTCTATTTACTGGATCTAAGACGATGATACTAGAGTCTTCCATTCTAAGAGTACTCGCAGCATCTACCCAGTATCCACTCCATCCGCTCTCTCTAAGTTTAGAATGAACAGATTTTGTATAATCACCGCCCTGGCAAGTTACAATAACATCCATTGCCCTAAGCTCATCGATACTTGAAGCATCTTTTAATAGCTTTTCACTTGAGTACGAAGGAGCATCTTGCCCCACCTGAGATGTCGAAAAGAAGTATGACTCCATTTGATCAAAGTCTTTTAACTCATTCATTCTATCCATTAAGACAGACCCAACCATTCCTCTCCAACCAACAAATCCTACTTTCTTCATACTTTCTATCCTTAAAAAACGAAAAACTCTTAAAATCAGCCATAATATTGAGTGTTTTTTATCTTTTTGTAAATCTTAGTTGAACAATTGAGCACTTTTAGTTAGCATTTTCATATTGAAGAGGCGCATATCTTAGGTAACTTGCAAGAAGATTTTTGGATCTAGTGATTGTGAGCGAGGGAAGGTTTGCCGAAATGAGCAGAGTCCAAAGAGCTTTCTCATTGGTTGCTAGGGCTGAATCCCTAGGACTGTCACAGGCAATGTGGAGAACTTCTAGAAATTAACTTTCTATTCTACGTATCCCTTGCCTATTTTTACACATGAAGAATTACTTTGGAGAAGTAAATGACAAAAATTATTGTGGCCAAATTTGGTGGGAGTTCGATGGCAGATGCCGTTGCTATGAAGAGATCAGCAGGCGTCGCTCTTGAGCACAAGGCAAATCTTGTAACTGTCTCTGCAACCTATGGAACAACTAATAATCTAATCAAGCTAAGCAATACTGCTCTCACATCAGAGTGGAAAGACTGTGAGCTCATAGTAAATGAGATCGTAGAGAAGCATCACTCCATTGCCCATGACTTAGAAATAACTGACCTTACTCAGTTAGATAAACTATTAAGTGAAGTAAAAACAATATCCAAAGGAATTAACCTACTAAAAGACTGCTCTCCCAAAGCATTTGATGCTATTCAGTCTCTAGGAGAGCGTATGTCCTCTCTTTTATTTGCTAGGGCGCTAGAAATCTCTTGGGAAGGGAAAAAGGCCGTAGAAAACTTTGATATTAGAAAAGTTCTAAGAACTGATGATCAATTTGGAAAAGCGCAACCAATTATTGAAGATATAAAATCTCTTTGTAATAAACATCTCTCTAAGTGCAAATCGGGTGAAGTTATATATGTGACTCAAGGTTTTATTGGACAGAGTGAGGATGGATTTACCACGACACTTGGACGTGGAGGAAGTGATTATAGTGCAGCTCTCATTGCCGAAGGACTAGGGGCCGATACTCTTCAGATATGGACTGATGTTGCAGGTATTGCAACAACTGACCCTAGAATTGTTTCAGAAGCAAAGCTTATGAGCGAAATCACATTTTCTGAAGCCGCGGAACTTGCAACTTTTGGTGCAAAGATACTACATCCTACAACTCTTACTCCCGCACTTAGAGGAGGAATATCAGTCTATGTAGGCTCTAGTTATGAGCCTCACGCCACTGGTACATGGATCAAGACAGAGTGCAGTGACGCTCCTCTAATTAGAGCAATGGCAATAAAGAAAGACCAGAGCCTCTTAACAATAAGTACTCCTAAAATGTTGCACTCTCACGGCTTTTTATTCGAGATATTTAAAGTATTCAATCAACACAAAGTAAGTATTGATAGTGTAACGACTTCAGAGATCTCAGTATCAGTAACTGTTGATGATTCTGCTCTTCTAAATAAGAAGTTAATTTCCGAACTAGAAACTCTGGCCACCGTAAAAGTTGAAGAAAATCTTTGCTTAGTGTCCCTAATAGGTAACAATATTAATCATACAGCTGGACTCGCAGGGCAGATATTTAATGCTCTAGGAGATATAAATGTACGAATGATTTGTTTAGGAGCTTCTAAACATAATTTCTGCTTTCTTGTTAGTGATGCCAGAGCACACGAAGCAGTAAAGAAACTACATACTCATTTTATTGGAGAGTAAATTGAATTACGCAATTATAGGAAATGGTAAAACGGGATCACATGTTGCGAAGCTTTTGAAAGAAGCTGATTTAACTTTTGAAATATTTGATTCAAAAAATATAGCGACAAAAGAGAAGCTACAAGCTTTTGATGTGGCCATATGTTTTGTTAATGGCCCAGTGTTTGAGTCACTTATAGATACACTCCTAGATTCTAAGGTCAATCTTGTAACTGGTGCAACCGGACTTGAGTGGACTGATCATCTATCAAAGAAAGTTAAAGAATCAAACTGCAAATGGATTAAGGCATCAAATTTTTCTATTGGAATGAACTTAGTTCATAAGATGATCTCTGATTGTTTAGTTAAGGCCAACCTTCTATTTAAAGAATACGAAATAGGCCTACACGAAGTTCATCACACTAAGAAGCTAGACGCTCCAAGTGGTACTGCACTCAAATGGAAAGAGTGGGCCAAGACAGACTCTGAAATTACTCACGAAAGAATTGGTGACGTTGTTGGTGACCATACAATTGAACTAAAAACACCAAACGAGATTATCACCCTAAGACACCAGGCCACAGACAGAAGTATATTTGCCTCTGGTGCAATTAAGGCCTGTGAATACTTCGATGACTTAGACTTTGGTCTATATGACTTTGAAGACTTAACGCTAAATAAATTACTAAAATAAGGATATGATGATGAATCTAAATGATTATAAATTATGGACAGCAGTAATTACGCCAATGAGAGAAGATGGCTCTGTTCACTATGATGACTTAACAAAAGTTTTAAAAGACCAAGAAAGTGCTGGAAATGGAATCTTGATTCTAGGAAGTACTGGAGAATCTTTAAACTTAGATGAAGATGAAAAAGTTAAAATCCTTGAGCACACTCTTTCTCTAGGGCTTACAACTCCAATCATGGTCGGCGTAGGCGGAATCAATCTAAACCAAACTAGAAAATGGGTAGACTATCTTGAAACATTAGCAGTTCACTCATACTTATTAGTGACTCCTCTATATGCAAAGCCAGGTAAAATTGGACAGTACGAATGGTTTAAGAGCTTACTAGATTCAAGCACTAGGCCTTGTATGCTTTACAATGTTCCTGGAAGAACTGGAGTTAAGATGTCTTTTGAAGCGGTTGATATGCTTAAAGATCATCCTCAGTTTTGGGCAATAAAAGAGGCCAGTGGTTCAACTGAAGACTTTAAAAGATATGTTGAAACTGCTCCAAATGCACTTGTCTACAGTGGAGACGATGCCATGCTACCTGAGTACACACCACTTGGAGCCAAGGGATTAGTCTCAGTAGCTTCTAATGTGTGGGCAAAGAAGACGAACTCTTACGTACAAAAGGCCCTAGGAAATAAATTAAGCGAAGATGAAAAATCTTTATGGAATGAATGCTCTAATTCATTATTTATGGCGTCAAACCCAATTCCTGTGAAGAGACTTATGAAAATTGATGGTCAGATTTCTTCGGACACTCTTAGAGCACCTCTAACACATAAAGAAATTGAAGATGATTCTGTACTTAGAACATCACACTCAAAAATTAACGAATGGAACTAATAAAATAAAGGATTAGATATGTCAGAACTAAATTGGAAAGAAGCTTTAGACCTTTTAGAAAAAGGTGAAATTAGATCAGCAAATAAAGTTGATGGAAAGTGGGTAGCAAATGTTGAAGTAAAGAAAGCGATACTTTCTTCATTTAAAAATGGTGATCTTGTAGAGTTTTCTCACGAACACTTTCACGGTTTTGTAGATAAGCACAACTTACCTCCACAAAAGTTTACTCCTGAGCAAGGAGTAAGAATGGTTCCAGGAGGAACTGCTGTGAGACGTGGCTCATATATTGCGAAGGGTGTAATTCTTATGCCACCAGCATATGTAAATGTTGGGGCCTATGTAGATGAAGGAACAATGATTGACTCTCATGCTCTTGTTGGGTCATGCGCTCAAATTGGTAAAAATGTTCACCTCTCAGCTGGTGTTCAAATTGGTGGAGTTCTAGAGCCTGTAGGTCTAGCCCCAGTTATTATAGAAGACAATGCTTTCATCGGAGCTGGTGCAGTGATCGTTGAAGGTATTCAAGTACTAAAGGGAGCTGTTATTGCTCCAGGTGTAATTCTTTCTAAAGGTGTTCCTGTTTACGATTGTGTAAATGAGAGAATGCTTGAAAAAGGTGAGCCTATTCCTGAGAACGCTATTGTTGTTCCAGGAACGAGACCTGTTAACTCAAAACTAGCTTGGGCTAAAGACATGGGTCTAAATATGAACTGTGCTCTTATCGTTAAATTTAGAGATGAAAAAAGTGATGCATCACTAGAGCTAGAGCAATTTTTAAGATAATAAGCTGGAGTCTTACTTGAAGTTAAAGAGCGAACACAAAGATCAATTAAAAAGAGTTATTAAAAGACTTGATTCTTCTTTCTATTTCTATGACCTAGACGGACTGAAAGATCACTTAACTTATATGCGAGATAATCGCGATGACTCTGTAAAACTTTGGTACGCTTGTAAAGCAAACCCAATGTCTGCAATTTTAAAGATATTTAGAAATTTAGACTTTGGGCTTGATGTTGCTTCACAGGGAGAATTAGAGCAAGTACTAAGCTCAGGTATTCTTCCTGAAGATATCCTATCTACTGGTCCAAGTAAGTCACGAAAGTATTTACGCTCTATGATTATCAATGAAGTAAATGTTGTTGTTCTAGAGAGTTTAAATCAG
Organism: Halobacteriovorax sp.; assembly: GCF_041587335.1. Lineage (GTDB taxonomy): Bacteria > Bdellovibrionota > Bacteriovoracia > Bacteriovoracales > Bacteriovoracaceae > Halobacteriovorax. The sequence continues at coordinate 13,550 of NZ_JBFGYP010000052.1, read as the reverse complement.
GCCTACTGGCTAGACGAGATTGCAGCGGAATTATCAGCTAGGCCAAAGGTTCTTCTTCGTGCCCAACTAGACTGGGATGAAGGTAAGTCTGTCCTTGGTGGAGATGATATCACTCCATTTGGTTTAGATGCAAAGGAATGGATGAAGTTAGATAAGTCTAGATGTAAGAATTTAGACTTCCAGGGGTTTCATGTCTTTCAATGGGGAAATATTCTTGAACTAGCTCAGCTTGAAAAAATCTGGACTAAGACAATTGTATCTCTTCAAGAGCTTTCAAAGAATCTTGATATAGAAATGAAAGTAATCGACCTTGGTGGCGGATTAGGTATTCCATACGCTGAGGGTGAAAAAGAAATCGACTTTAAAGAAGTTAACGCTTTATTAAAAACACTTAAGGAAAAGTATAGTTTACAAACAATCTGGATGGAGCTTGGTAGATTTTGTACAGGCCCATACGGTCACTACTTAAGTCAAGTAATTGATAGAAAGACTGTTAGAGGAAAAGAACTTCTAGTTCTAGATGGTGGTATTAATCACCTAGCAAGGCCTGCACTTACGAATCAAACTTTTCCATGTGAAATGTTTAGAGAAAGTGAAGCTCCAACAACTGAGTTCACAGTCCATGGTCCACTATGTACAGCTCTAGATAAACTTGGAGCTTTTGATCTCCCAAGCGATATTAATGAAGGTGATTGGTTAGTCTTTTCACAGGCGGGAGCTTACGGATTTACAGAGGCCATGCCATTTTTCCTATGCCATAACTTACCTGCTGAAGTTATTCTTTATAACGGAGATCTAATGACTCCAAGAACTATAAAATCCTCATCTGACTGGTTAATCTAATGACTAATAAAATCAATAAAAGAAAAATCTCTCTAAGAGAATTACCAAGTGGCGAAGAACTTTCATTAAAAGTCATCGAAGTTGATGGCTCATTTGAAGGGCCTCACTGTTATATTCAAGCATCTGTTCACGGGGCCGAACATCAGGGAAATGCAGTAATCTACAAACTCCTTGAGTACTTAGAGACAAATCCAATCATTGGTAAGATAACACTTTTACCTATAGCAAATCCCCTAGCAATGAATACAAAAATAGGAACCTATACTTTTGGACGATTCAATTCAAATACAGGAGATAATTGGAATAGATTGTATTTCGACTTTTCTAAAAGCTCTACTGAAGTTTATGATTTTGCTAAAGTACATATTGACGAAGACGATAAAAATATCTGTAAGGAATATAAGAAGCTACTAAAAGAATTAATTTTAAATAAAAAGGCCGAACACACGGCCTATGGTCCACAGTATAATGGACTATTAAATCTAACTCTCCAAGAGCTCGCTACTGACTCTGACTATGTTCTAGACCTTCACACAGGCCCAATCGCAGCGAGATACCTCTACGTTCCTGAATATCTAGAAAAGAGATCTGAAGACCTCTATTTTCCTCACCGCTTAATTATTCCCAATGAATTTGGTGGAGCAATGGATGAGGCTACATTCATGCCTTGGATAAACCTACAAAACGAATTTAAGAAACTTGGGCGTGATTTTAAAATTCCATTTGAGTCCTATACTGTCGAACTTGGATCAGAAGAGAGAATCTCGCTTATTGAAGCAGAGTCGGATCTGTTGCATATTCTAAACTACCTTCATCTTAGAGGAATGATTAAAAATGCTCCAAAGAAAGTTAAAAAATCTAATCAACTAAAATGTAAACTGAAAGACTATAAGACATACTACGCGCCAAAAGGTGCATTATATGATTATCAAGTAAGTCCAGGAGCGCACTTTAAGAAAGGTGATGTCTTAGCTGTTGGAATTAATTTTGAAAATTTATATAGAGATGAGCCTGTAAAATTTGAAGTGAAAGCACTCGCTGATGGAGTGCTTATTAATCACTACCCTAGTAGCTCCGTCCAAAGTGGTGCAGAGCTTATTCAGGCAATGGAGAACGTCTACCTTTAATTACACTCAGAGATTTCATAAGACTCAGAAGTAACTTCTTCATATATCTTACGAGGGTTTGATCTTCCAAGAGTTCTTACATGCTCTTTAACAGTAATGTTCTTTAATGAATCTTGCTTGACAACTTTTTCAACCTTTCGACATCTCTTTCCAGAGTTAGAGCACTTCTCTTCATACTTTGTATAAACAATTGGATATCTTTTATACTCATGACCAACTAGAACATCTTGCCAACCGTCTCTTCGTCCATCATTATAATCTCTAGAAACCCCTACATACTCTGCTTTATAAACAGGGTGCTTTTCTATTGACCTAAAGTCATCACCTTCAATACAAACTTTAAATGCAGATACTAATGTTCCTAAGAAGACTCTGTCTCCTGAGAGCGTAAACTTATCTTTTTTAGCAACAACCTCTCTAACAACATCCCATCTTCCAAGTTCCGCCGACTCTTGCAGCAAGTCTCTAATCTTTCCATTAGAACTTCCACCAGAAAGTCCACCAATACCACTTCTTGCTTGAACATTTATAACTAGAAGAAGCGTTAATACAATTAGAACACAATTTAATAACTTCATTTAATTCTCACTCATCGTATCAGTTGTCATAAAAGTAAATGCCCTAATCTCACCTCTAGAGGACTCAAGATTCGCGACTCTTACTTTCTCTCTAAAGGCCCTCTCATCAATTTGGAGCCATTTATCATATGTTTTTTCGTTTATACCATCAGCAAAGAAAGCAATTAAATTCTCTCCACCGGTCTCTGTATTTTTTGGCTTAGAGAACTTCTCTGTTAAGTTTATTCCGACTCTTTTTAACGTCTGTGCGCTTAGAGTCGTTTCATTTGGACCAAGTATATATGTTCCATCTGAATTAATTTTAAGTGCTCTCATTTCACACATTCTCTCAAGAGTTTCGATACCATGCATTCCATAACGGTACTGAACAAGATCTCTCGTTAATGGATATGATGCGGCCATAAAGTATATTTCACAGAAAGCTCGATCATGAATAATCTCGGCCTCAATATCTGCGCTATATTTTATCTCTTTACTTAATATTCTAGGATTGTGCTTATTGATCTCACTCTTAACAATATCTGGAGCGACTTCTAATACATAAGCATCATTTGTGCTACTGAATATCACACGGTAAATTTTTAAAAGTGTTTGATAAGTAGGTCTATTTTCTTTATTAAGAAGTCTTGAAAATGTTCGTTCGCTGATCTCCATTTTTTGAGCAAGTAGACGCATACCAACTTTTTCGTTGCTATACTCTCTAAGCTTACTCTGCAAATCTACTACAACCTGATCTTTTAGTAATTCAACACTACTCTTCTCAGCTATAGTTTCAGAAACATTGTTCATAATTCTCCATCTTTTCTTCTATATATCATCAGTGGGTGTCATAATCAGCTAGAAGTGAAAGATCTACATATTCACAAACAAAAACGGCTACCTAAGTAGCCGTTTTCTTATATTTAGATTTGAATCTTTTAACTAATAATTAGTTACAAGCTGGAATTTCAAAAGTCTTTGTGAAAAGTTTCTTGTAAACTTTTCTGTCTCTTCCACTTCTGCTCTGACCGTAATCAGCAACAAGCTTGTTGATTGTAATAGTTCTTTCAGTTTTTTGGTTTACTGTGTAAGGAACTTTTCTACATCTTTTTCCTCTAGTGTTACATTCTTCCTTGTAAGAAGTGTAAGTTATTGGATAAGAATACTTCTTGTAACCAGTAATTACTGTTGCCCAACCATCGTTTTCGCTGTCATGGATATCTCTAGTTCTACCAACATATTGTCTTTCACGAACTGCAGACTCTTCAAGAGCTACGAGCTTGTCACCGTCAACACATACGTTGAATACAGTTGAAGGCTTACCTAAGAAAACACCAACGTTAGATGCAGTGAACTTCTCAGAGTTTGAAACTGCTGCTTCGATAGTTTCCCATGAATCATTTGAACTTAATGCAAATGAATTTACTGAAACAACTGCTGCTACAAGAGCGATAATCTTTTTCATTAAATACCTCCAAAGTATTATGTAATTTGAATTAATAATTTTTGATTTGCCAAACTTAGAGGAGGGTAAAAATGTTGTCTACCAGAAGACAGATAAACAATAAGAAACTATGACAATGTCATAGATAGGACATTTTTATCTGACGGCCAGAGGTAATGTCACAAGACTTTCAATAATATTGGCTATTTAGAAATCACTCTATTTCGCAGTAGAAGCTGAAGTTGGCACTATCGTCCATTAATACAGACATTCCCTCAATGAGGACATTGTCCTCATTATCGACAATGAAAGATACTGGAGATCTCTCAACGTTTTCTAAGTATAGAGTTACACCATTTGGAATGGGCTCGACTTGAGTGAGGATATTAATATTGTAGATATCTTTTCCCATAGTTTTAAGGGAGTGAAAAACGCTATCTCTTTGCATTAATTCTATTTCGACATCACCATCTTCAGCGAAACAGTAGATTCTAGCTATGCCTAAATCTGTATAGATACCTTGGGAAAATGCAGAAAAACTGAGTAGGAAACTCATAATTAAAACTTTCATAGATAGCTCTCCTACTTAATATAGTAAAAGAAGAGCATCTACGAAAATACTTTAAAGTGTTAGTATATTTTGATTATTCACCAACGTATTCAAAAACTTGAACAATATACATTTGAACTTTTTCTTTAGCTAATATTTCGCCGTACTTAGGAGTGATATCTACAAAACCATCAAGATTACTTTCAGGTACTCTTAAGTAACTTCTTAGAACAACAATCCCTCCTTTCTTTAAAGAAGGCCTAAGATCCTGCATATAGTCTCTCTCAAGGTCTCCTCCAAAGTAACTTGGAACGTCACTTAAACTAATAAAGTCTAAACTTCCTTCTGGGACAGATTTCGCGGCAGACAACAGATCTGAATTTACATAAGAAATATTAGCACCTTTAGCGATACCTGCTTTCATATTATTAAAACATTCTTCCTTAGCTTCAATAGTGTTGGCGTCTTCATGATCGAGCTTTCCAAAGAAGCATAGATTCATGAAGAAGCTCTCTCTAGCGAGAGAATGAGTAATTAAGCTCTCATAGGCATTAAAGTAATAATTAAAATGAGTTCCTGGTTGGTTCATTTTTATAAAGTCACCCTTATAAAGTAGAGCATTAAATACACTTTTATTTCCTAATATAAAAAGTAACGTCTTCCACTTCTTCATAGGGAATTGATTGTTATAGTAATGAATTTGATCTGAGAGATTATGAAACTTAAAAAGCTGATCGAATTCTTTACCAAAGAACTTCTGAACGACTTTCGCGAAGACAGCAAATGTTCTTTCCCACTTCCCCATATAGAGGATTGACTCCCACTGCATCTCTCCAAAAACTTTCAAGAAGTAGTCTTTACACTCGAATGAGAGGTCTAAATTTTTAAATATCTCTCTTCTTTTGATTGCATAGTCATACGCTGCATATGGAGGAAATCCCCAAAAGGCCAAGTAGTCTTGAAAGCTCAATGTCTCAATTGTAACTTTTCTTAACTCTGTAATAAAAAGTTGTGGCTTAGATACGTCAACGCAGTAAACATTCTGAGCACCTTTATGAATTAGAGGAACGACTCTAGAGCCCGATCCAGCAATAGAGAGGATATTTTTTGGTTTCAATTTTTTTATTAGCTCATACTCTAATGTCGTGTCTTCATTACCTAGAGTATAATTTAAATCTGAAAAATACTTCTTAACCATCTTCATTCCTCTTATTTAACGCGTGTGTTTTACACAGAGCGAACTCGTCATCACTTATAAAACCATTATGGCCCATAATCGCAGAAAGTCTAACTCCGTGCACCTTGGCCATTCGATCAATTTCTAATACTTTTTCATAACTAATATTTCGTCCTAGAGTGAAACTTTCTAACTTACCATCCATCGCAAGTAGTGCCGTTTCAGCAAGACAAGCATATACAATATTTCCCTCAAGTCCTAAATCTACATTAGACTTTACAACTCCTGGTAACTGAACTTCCCCACTGGCAATGACCATGACATCTGGTCGTGTACTAGCATCATCCTCACTAATATCAAAAGGTCTAGAGACATCACATATTACACAGCCTGGCTTCACAAGAGAGATATCTAGTATTCTTTTTCCTCTTGCAGATGTCGTAGTAATGACAAGGTCGCACTCATCTATCTCTTTGTCAGGATTTGTGCTTACTGTAATTTTACATTCGGGAGCAATCGCCTGAATTTCTTCTTTTAGCTCTAATAATTTATAGGCACGTGGTGCCACGAGAACTAATTCTTTCCAACGAGAGGCCAAGACTTTTGCACTAACTGATCCAATTGCGCCAGTAGCGCCAATGACCATAACCCTCCCCTGCCAGACTTTGTCTACCTTCTCAACAAGGTCAAGTTTACCAACAGCAAACTTTGCGGCCCAAAGAGTTGAGCAGGCCGAGAGAGAGTTTCCCGTAGTCACAGGGATTGGAGATCTCTGCTCTACACTAATACCGGCATCACCGACAATTTTAGTAAATGCCCCAAGTCCTATAATACCTGCATGCTGACGCTGGGCCTCTTTACATAAATCTACAAGCTTCTTATAAATTTTTTCTGGATTTTGCTCTAAAAGCATTTTTGGTGTGTCTGATACTGTATAGATGAGACCTTCAACAGACTTACCATTTGATTCAGACTTTATTCCTTTTATATTTCCATAATAAAAACCAGGAGTATAAGTTAGGGCCTTCTCTAATATAGGTCCCAAATGCTTTTTAGCAGGTCTTAAACTTTTTAAAAGAGGGTGTTTAAAGATATAATCTTTTCCCAGAGGGTGAATAATAAAAGCAAATTTAGAAACATCATCATTAGATTTTTCTTCAATAAACTTATGGTGCTCAACCTTTAAATCTAACTCATCTACCCACCAAAGAATATCTTCAGCTGACAAACTGTCTTCTTGAAAGGCCTGCATTAACGCTTGAAGTACTGAGAAGTTTACATATCTTCCCTTAACTACTTTTGGCATACATGTAATACAGTCCTTAACACCTGCCTTAGAGAGCTTTTCCTTCATTAAAGTCCCCATAAAGTCGAGAACAATTGTCTTTCCTTTTAGGTGTTCCATATCAATAATTTGAATAGTTCCTTCATTACCAACAAAGACTTCACTTTTGAAAAACTCTTTCAAGCATTTAAAGATCTTTTGATCCTCTAATTTGAATGCCGCCAAAGAAGATTGTTTAAATTTCATTCTCCCCATTACTGGAAAGAGCATTTTTAAAAATTTTTCAAGTGCTTTATTAGAATGAAGGTTATATGGGAGTCTGAGGAAAAAGTATGGATCAGCTAAACAAAGATTTCCCTCTAACTCTTCAATAACTTCAACTAGAACTTTTTGAAGTGTACCAGTATACATTCCAACTTTCTTATTTTTTAAAGGGTTCTTATTTCTAAGGTAATACTGTCTAAATGCCCAAGGAATATAGATATCTTTTAAGAGTTGTCCATCTACTAAAGGAGTAACTTTAGTTAGAGACTTTAATTTCTGTGAACCAGGATGTTCTAGAATCCCATTCTTAGTTTTTATTCTGGGAGGGACACCACTAATACATATAACATCACAAATGCCGTCATACTTCTTAATCAAAGATTCTGTTAACTCAAAGTCAAAGCCAACTGCATACTGAGTGAGCCTTACTCGTTCACCGTTAAACTCTACGATTTCATCATAGTTCTTATTTTCTTGAGCAAAAGCTATCGAGACAACTTGTTTCATTTCTTTGCTCCAAATACTTCTTTAGCTTTTTTAAAGATAATACTTTTATAATTTTCAAATCCTCTTTGCTCATTTAGACCAAGATACATTATAGAGTTTTTTACTGAGTAATCTATTGGTGTAACCATATAATGGATAATTTCCTTCGGTAGACCCAAGACTTCAAATGTCTTATCTATAAGAGGATGCCTATTGATTACTTTTATATCTGCGCTTATAGAAAACTCTTCTAAGCTCTCTCCTATAAGATCAAAAACATTAGGACATAGGTGCTCCACAAGATGAAACGTCATAAGCTGGAAATCATTATCTAGGAAGATTCCATTTCTTATTAATCTTGCAGCGTTATCTATACTTATAATTGGCAGTGTAGCACTTTTATTTATGGGCATCGGAAGAAACGGTAATTTGGAGATGAGAGGAGCAATGGCCTTAAAGTTTGAAAGTGTTTTCCAAAAGTAATACGGCCCATCAACTTTATCAAACTCACCAGTTTTAGAGTTTCCAATTATAATTCCAGGCCTATAGATTCTAACCTTTGCTTCACCTTTCCAGGTTCTAACAAGTCTCTCAGCCTCCCACTTAGTTTTTGAGTATTCATTAGAAAAGTCTTCTTTATGAATAAAGTTATCTTCTAGGAATTCTCCTTTAAAGTTTCCACTTACTGCTACAGTACTTATATAGTGAAGGCTCTTTAGGTTCTTACATAGACTAGCAAAGAAAAGTAGATTTAGTGTCCCTTGAATATTCTGTGTAAAGCAAGCTTTATGGCTTCCTTCTAGGTCGTAGTAGGCACCCATATGAAGAATTGTATCCACTTCTTCAAGCAAGTCATCAAACTGGCCTTCTATAAGATCTGGATTTGTTAGATCTCCGATAATGAAAGATATATTCTTGTAATCTGCGAATTTAAACTTGGCCTTAGAGAGCGACTTTTTTCTGACTAGAAGGTACAGGTGTTCACATTCCCCTGCTAATTTGGGGATAAGCTCGCTACCCAGAAACCCAGTAGCTCCAGTTATGAAGAGCTTCATGATAAATTGACCTCGTTACAAAGACTTACAAGCGACTTTTCGTCATCTTGCGTATAAACCTTTAGTGAACGAGGACAAATTGATACTTCCCATTTTTGATTATTTTCTTTGGAATTTTCGAAAACTTCACCGTCTCCAAAGAATGGTATTTCATCCTCAGGATTCATGTTTTCTATAGTGATTGATTCTGTTTCAAAAGTAATTAGGTCTGAATCACTATATGGAAACTCTCCAATAGCAATTTTATAAAAGCACTGAACTAATGATTTACGTGTCTTGTGCTTTAAGATTGTCACATTAAACTTTCCATCATCATGTCTTGTAGCTGGAGCAATATTAAAAGTACTAGCTAAATGTGGTTGGTTATTTATCATAAGAAGTGGTGTTTCTACTTCTCCAGTAAACTCTTTTGATGTTATCTTAAACTTATAGTTATTAAGCTTCATTGAAGCTAATTCATTTAGGATAAAGAAAGAATAGATTGATTTCCCGCTAAATTTCATAAGACGTTTAAATCTAGGGAATGCCTTTCTAATACGATTAATATTTGAGGCGACACTAGCGTTCATTCCAAGTCCACCATTTGTGGCCATGTAGTTACCGTTAACCTTAATTAAATCGATATACTTATATTCATTATTTCTTATAAAGTGAGTTACTTTTTTAACAGATGTTTTATGGCCAAGCTCTGAAGCGAGGTCATTAGCTGTTCCACCAGGCATAACCAGAAGTCCTACTTCTTTTCCTGCTAAACTTTGAATGAGTGTATTTACAGTTCCATCACCACCAACTGAGACTATAGCATCGCAATCTTCATCAATATCTTGGTCTAAGTTCTCTTGAAGTTCTAATAGGTCTTTTGGTGTTCTATAGGTAATAGCGCTACGAAAGAGCGATTTATCAATTTGCTCCTTCCAATAACCAAAATTCGAGTGGCTCGCTCTTTGATTTAAATAAACGCTAATATTTTGCATGTAGCACCTTTCAATAGTTTTAATTTCATTAATTATAGTCTCTTCTTTGATTCGTGGGCCTTACAGTGAAGTAATTTCATAGTATGTTAGTAAATTGGACACTGCTAAATAGCTGATTATTAGAGAAATAGAGGAAGTCATGGAAAGAGAATTTTGGGAAAAAGCTTGGGATGAGAGAAATATAGGCTTTCACATGAGTGAAACCAATGCTTTTTTAAAGTGGGCCATTGAAAATCAAGTTATACAAAAAAGGAAAACTGCACTAGTGCCTCTTTGTGGTAAGACACTTGATCTTATCTTTCTTAGAGATCTAGGCTTTTCAGTTTATGGTGTAGAGCTTGCTGAGAAAGCGGTATTAGAATTCTTTAATGAGAACGACCTTGAATTCAGCATCAAGCAATCTGAGAACTTTAAGATATTTGAGACAAGAGGAATTACAATTTTTTGCGGAGACCTCTTTAAGCTTACAAGTAGCAATATTCCTGAGGTAGACTTTATATATGATAGGGCATCTAATGTTGCTCTTCCTCCTGAAATGCGTGAAGACTATTATAAAAAAATTAAAGAGCTCAGTTCTGCTAATACGGAAATGCTTCTTCTTACAGGTCACTCTTTAGATAATGATAAGCACGGTCCTCCTTTTAGTATCCCAAAAAATGAAATAGAGGCCGCTTATAAAGAATTTTCACAGGAGTTTAAAATCCTTCAAGAAAAAAAGAAGAAGATCACAAGTAAGCGGTTAAAAGAACAAGGAATCAGTCACCGTGTGATGGTTGCTCACTATTTAAAGTTTTAACTTCTATATTAAAGGTATTAAGTGTGCTAACCCTTCTTTAATTTGCACTAGTAGCAACCAAAAAAGGATTAGCACAAGCTCAAGGCCTATCTGATCTTCATGGAATTTAGAATTGATATAACCGAGAGACTTTTATAGCTCGTAATCGCCAGACGCCTCAGGTTGATACTTTACAGAAGTGACCTTTAACCTCTTTGTTTCTCCAGAAGGAAACATCCAATTAATCTCTTGCCCTACACTGAGACCAATTAAGGCCGAAGCTAGAGGAGCTAATATAGAAACTTTGTGGGTCTCTGGGTCTGAATCTTGTGGGTAGACGATAGTTATCTCTTGAGTCTTACCTGACTTTAATTCTGTATACTCTAATGTTGAATTCATAGTAACAACATGTGCGGGTAGTTCGTTATCAAGAACAATCTTGGCCCTCTCTAATTCTATTTCTAGATTTTCATAGTCCTCAATGTTGATTCCCTTTAAAAGATTGTTTAAACGTAAATAGTCTTTCTCTGTCATGATGATTTCATCATTCATAAGTGCCTCCATAAATTTAAATTTGATTTTGTATTTAATAATAAGATGATTAGACACAGGACGGTCTAATCAATTAATTGACTGTGATTGTCTTCCTAGAAAATATAATACTTGTAGCAGTAAATTTCATAGAGAGATTATACATCAGTTTTGAATTTCAACAAATTAAATTCGCTTTTGTCTAAAGTAAGCTAACTCGCCCACTCATAGCTATAATGAACATCATGAATGCGTCTAAGTAGCGAGTATATCTCTTCCCTAGTCTTCCCCTCAGGTTTTAACCAAGAATCGATATGCTCTTCTTTTAAGAATATTGGACAGCGATCATGTCCCCTTTCTTCAATTTCTTTTGGTGGGTCATCTGTAATAAGAGCAAAGGAGTGAAAGTAGATATTTTCATCACTACTTCTCCAAAAGTCCCATAGACATGGCGCCCACATAACTTCATACTCATCCGGTGAAAAATTTATTAGCTCTTTTCTACCTTTATGCTCTACCCACTCAAAGAATCTAATAAAGGGAAATATTCCATGATTACGCATAAAGAGATTTGACCAAGTCTGTCTCTTTTCAAGTGAGTCAACTCTGGCATTAAAGACATTATACTTCGATGGAATTTCTTCACCTGAGCCGCTAGGCCTCACTCTATAGCGCATTGGTTGGATGAGCCTTCCCTTATCACTCGCAGTGATTACTGGGGCGAAATATCCAGGATAAACTCTCCCGTCATCTTCAGGAGTTTTAAAGAGTTCTGTCTTTGGTTTTCTCTTTAGTCCCATGATAGATTTTAGCTTCTCAGACTCTAAGGAAGAGGCGTAAGAGCGCATTTCTTTTAATTGGTGAAACGCTCCAATATCTACTCCTGAGTGAAACCTCTTTGCAAGGTTCTTTATATTCTTATCAATTTGAACGCTAAAGCACATGGCCAGTCCTCAATAGATGAAATCATAGTAATTTATTATCCAAGCTTTTAAGCTTAAAAACAATGCTGAAGATTTAAATGTGTCAAAATCCTATACAGTCTCAATAAGAATACAGTTAGAAATCCTCTATATACTTGTTTTAGCGATATATCACCTTCTACATATAGGCATCAAAGTTGCATATTTTAGAGAGTATACCTTTATTAAGACTTTAGGAGAATAATGCACTCAAGGCACTACTTGCAAATATTAATGTTATCTCTACTGCTAGCATATACGCCTAGCGCTTTAGCAAGTAGCAACTCCTCAGAAAAAGTAAGAGAAAGAATTCAAAAAATTGTAAGCTACTTCAATAATAAGAAAAGCTTCAATGGCAATGTAGAAGTTAGAAAAGATGACGATATCATCTATTCAGAAAGTACAGGAATTGCCAACGATTCTTTCGATGTTCCCCACACAATGAAATCTAGATTTATGATTGCATCACTTAGTAAACAGTTTACTGCTGCTGCCATATTGAAACTTGCAGAAGAAGAGAAAATATCTCTCGATGACCCTTATTCTCTTTATGTCCCATGGAGAAAGAGAAGTATAAACTCTCAAAAAGAATGGAATAGTTTTACTATTAAAGAGCTTCTTAATCACACTTCAGGAATTGTAAAAGATATTGAGGCAGGCCCATACTCTTCTAATGAAATGTACAAACCAATTCTAAGCTCAGTAGTTAATGATATGACGAGCAGTAATGATATCTTTATTTATAATAGATCAGATAAGGGTTCTTACTCTAATTTTGGCTATCTATTACTTGCCCACCTTGTAGAAAAAGTTAGTGGTAAGTATTTTCATGAGTATCTTTCTGAAGCGTTTTTCAAACCTCTAAAAATGAATTCCACTGGTCAATACCATAGAATGTTTAATATTAAATATATGTCGGAAGGATACGCTATTACAGATGGTACGGGAAAGTTACACAAGCGCTGCTGCCTAGATGCCACAAGTTTTATAGGCTCTCACAGTCTCTACTCTGATCTTCCAGATTTAATGATTTGGCTAAATGATATTTTCTCTGGAGACTCAAAGGTTCTCTCACAAAGTTCAATAAAGAAAATGACAAATATTCAATCATTAATAAACCCTAATCTAACCTATGGCTATGGTTTTGTAGTCGATGAATGGAAAGGCCACAAAAGAGTCTGGCACGATGGAATGGAGACAGGATTCTTAAGTATCGCTAGTGTTATAGAAGATCTAGGCATAAAGATTGTAATTCTAAGTAACAAGCATGGGGCCGACGTCTACTCTGAAACTCCATACCCACATACAATGGTTGATCAAATACTTGAAGTTCTGACAGAGAACTTACCTAAATAAAATACATATCCTACATTCTAAATATTTGATTTAAAGGGAAATTGTTACCTGACGCGTCACGAAGTTACGCATAACTTACGCACGTGTATAATACCCTATATGAATATTACTCATGTCTTTAAACATAAAAGTAGTGACGAGAAGCTCTCTCTTCCACTCTACTC
>NZ_JBFGYP010000051.1:0-20266 GCF_041587335.1 Halobacteriovorax sp. | reverse complement strand
ACTACTTATAACAATGGCAGTGGCCTTCTTTATTGTTCATGGGAATGATCCATTTAAGTCTAAAGAGCTAGCATTTATGTATATGGGAATTTATGGAACACTTGTGTTTACTGGTGCTGGAGAATTCTCAGTAGATAAGTTTATCAAGAAGTCATAATTTAAAATGGGGGGAGATAATCTCCCCTATTCTACCTTCTCAAATACCTCTAGACCTTCATTAAATTTTAATATTTGTTTGAAATAGATATTTCTCATTGGTGTGGCCGTCGCCTCGGTGATCTCTTTAGATTTTCCCATATAAATATAATGGATATAATTATATCTATTGTCTGGAGTAATGTCTGGGTGTGACTTTTCTTTGGCCTTAAGCTCTTCTAATGCCTCTGCTAAGTAACCCATTGTTGCAACTGCAGCTTTCTTTGGGTCAGTGAGATTTTCTTTTGTGACACCAAACTCTTTCGCTATTTTGGTTGGAACTTTCTTCATTTGAGTAGGTCCTCTAGAGTTTCTAGAAGTGTCGACTCCATTTCCCTTGGCCAGAGCAACTAGCCATGGCAGGGCTTCTTTAATGTAATACTTCTTGGATTCACCAAATTGTGACTCATTCCCTAATATACCAAAAGCAAGTTTTGAGAGTTCATTATACTCTGAGTCCGTAATCTTATAGAGTTTTATTAACTCTTCTTTTTTATCATCAATTTCTGACATAAAAGATACTGCTGTCTTTGTTTGATAATCTTTTTTAGTTATTACTGACTTTATTTCTTTAACATCTCTATCTTTTACAGAGAAATTAAATGGTAGATAATCACTCTTTTTTCCTTCAACTGTGAAGTGAATCTTACCACCTTTAATTTTAAAGTGATGATCCTCAGAGCTAGGAAGAATATAAAAGCTAGTTCCGACGTCTAAACCTTCTAACTCTACACCTTCGTAAGGTCTAACTTCTCCGCGCTCGTCTTGAATATAAAGAACACCATTTTTATAACTGTGTACAAAATATGAGCCTGCACCACCAAGTTGCTTTTGATCACTCAATAGTCCCGCTAAATCAAGTCTTACTCGTTTAATTAGGTTTCCATCTTTATCAAAATACTCGAGGACCTGGTTTTCTTTATCTAAAATTACGTAACTTTCATCTTCAGTGTGCTGCTGAAAAGCTTTGATCTTTTCCTTATCAGATAAAATATTGAGACGATCTTCTAATTTAAGAATTTCTTCTCTATTAATCCAATAATCATCATGGATACGAATATCCGCAACTGTCTTATAGTCTAATTTTGGAGGGATTAAATCGAGTGGTTTTTCTCTACTATACTCATCCTGAGAAGGAAGGCCAAAAAGGTTGAGTTTAAACTTTCCTTTTTCAGAAAAAATAGAATTCTCTAACGATTCTATTTTATTTTTCTTTAACTCTCCAGTTAAATCCATTAAAGATTGCGATAAGAGTAAATCTCCCATCTCATCTGAGTATGTACATGATCCTGCAAAGACTCCATTATCAAAACACTCAGATCCCAATTCAAAAACTAATTCTTTATGAAGAGTATCCATTGTTTTATCAATATCATTTTCTAATTTTTCAATTTCTCTTTCTATCTCACTATCTGTAAGAGATCTTTTTTCAGCGTAAGCACCTGTGAAATTAGCAAGTCGTGAAGAGAGATTTGTTAAGTTAGCACTTGCACTTGTTGCTCCCATTTTCTTAGAGGCAGTATCACTTACGTAACTCATAAACCACGTTATAGCAGCATCTCTTTCTGAGAGTCCTATACTTGGTTCAACCTCTTTAGCTAGAAGTATAAATGCACTCACATCATCATTATAAAAACGAGTGGATCTATCCCAATATTTAGCTGATCTCATATTATCAATGACTGACTCTAGGTCATCTTCATAACCATATTCTTTATAAAGCTCGTCAATCTTCTTTAACTTAGGGTCATTTGGATCAATTTCAGCTGAGATTTTCTTTATTTTATCTTCGAGAGATGTTCGACTGTCTGCGATACTTATTCTTGCTAGCTTCAACGTAGTCAGTTGAAACTGACGTCCTAAGATATTAGAATTATCATTAGCAAAGGCATCCTGATAGTACTCAATGGCCTTATCTTCGCAGATAGAATAGTCTCTCTCTTGCGCAAGTAAGCTAAAGCTTACAAAGAATATTAATAGTAGTTTTGAAAATCTCACATATCTCTCCTATTCTTCTTTACGGAATACTTGAGTTAAAGAGTTAAAGATATCTTCAGAATTCATATAAAATTAGGATGTTAGTCCTTTTTCAAGAAGCCTCGCGCAATGACGAAGCTCAAAAGATTTCCTAGAGTCCCTTCACACACACAGGAGACTTAATGATCACACTTAAATTATTCGCGACATATCTAATTGCCTTCACTACCTTTGCTTCAGTTTGGACTGCTGACAATCAATGGAGTGAAGACTATGAAGAAAAATACTCTCAATGGATGACAACAAGTCATGTTCACGCAGACTTATTCATAGATAAAGAATCACCTTACTATGGACTAAGAGCTGACTGTGCTGACGCAGCATACGCTTTAAGAGCAATCTTTAGTTTTGAAAACTCACTTCCATTTGCAATCAGTAACCCTTCTGGTGGAAGAACAAGTAAGTATCTAACAAATGATTCAACTGCATTTGATAAATATAGAGATCCTCATAAACGTGTTGTAGCGTTTTTAAACAACCTTGGTGAAAGTGTTGGTACTGAGAACCTTTCAAGAATGGATACTTATCCAGTGAAGCTAGATACTGTAAACCCAGGAACTCTTTACACTTATAAAATTAAGGGAAGATTTAGAAGAGTTATTCGTCATGCATATACAATTAAAGATATTCAACCTACGGGAAGCTTTGATTTAATTTACTCTACACAGGCGATAAAAAAAGAGAACCTTCCTATGAACTATAGAAAGGGAAAAGAGCTTGTTAACCTTCCACAAACAGTTTGGGGATTTAGAAAATTTAAGTGGCCAACAAAGCTTCATGTTGCAAATTCATCTTTACCAGAAAGTTTTGGTTATAGTTTAGAGCAGTATTCACTAGCAAAAGAGCTTGGACAAAATGAGTTCTTCTCATATGTTAAAAATCTTTTAAAGACTGAAGATGAAACTCCTAATAGAATGATTGCGAGAGTATTAGAAAATATTTGCCAAGAGGCAACAGCGAGAATTGGCTACGTTGATCAAGGTGTTAATTATAACAACTCTAGAAACGGTCGTTGTATGGACTACACTGATTACGATATCTACTCTACACCAGCTAGAGACAAGGCCCTTAAGTCTTCATACGAAGCTCTCGCTTATAACTGGTCACAGGTTTCTGAGTCAGTTAGTGATAACAACCTTTCAATTATTGTTGAGACTATTCTGGGTGGGAACTTCCAAGATAACACTTTAGTTTTAGACTATTGTCCGATAGCAGTTCAAGGTCTAGGAACATTTGATTTGGCTACAATCTGGAAGAGAATTCAAGTGGGATCGCTTTCTTCTCATCCAAATGACACTCTTTCTGCTCGTTGGGGAGAACCTGGCAAGCGTACAAATTGTAAAGTTTGGTACTAATTATAGGCACTTTTACAATTAAATAATATCTCTCTAGGGGACCTAATCTATTGATTATATGTCCCCTTACCTTCTCCACACTAAAAGACTCAAGTTTATGGCCTAAATAGGCGATAATATTACTATGAACAAAGTAATATTAAGCATCCTATTTTTATCAGCATCACTAACTCTTCAAGCTCAAGAGGCACAGACAATTGAGGCCCCTGAGTATCAAAACTATGAGCAATCAAATGATCAAAGTGATCAATTAGAAAAGCTCTTAGAGATTCCTGAAGTCAATGCTATCTATCAACAATGTAATCAGTTAAAAGCTACAGACACTAAATTAGAGATCTCTGACTGTATATGGAAAAATGTTGTAGATAATGAAGATATAAAAAGCAAGATAGCTTCAAAGCTCAATAATTTAGATCAAGACAAAGTCAAAAAATATGAATCAGTAAATGTTCTACCTCTTGCAAAAGAGTCAACAGAATCTCAAAAGAAGTTAGAAGAGTACTACTATAAAAATATGAACCAACAAATTTTTGGAGACTCTGTAAACGGTAAGAATGCAGATGGAAGCTATCAAGTTGTTGACCACTCTAAGTTTAATACTATTTATCAGAACCAGTTAACAAAGAATGTTTTAACGGCCATTAGTTCTTTCTGTATTGAGGCGTCTATTAAGGGATCTGGAGAAGCGTCTTTTCCACTTATCTCGAGTTCTGTATCTAAGAGAAATACGCAAAGACAATCAAATATAAAGACCCTCTCTAAAACAACAGTCACCGTTAACGATAAAAGTCTATCTGGTGCCCAGTCTCAATCTAACGATTGGCAAAACTGTTTCATCAATGCTCAATATGTTTGTCATGATGGAACAAAGTCTTGGAAAGACTCCGAGGGTAATATTAAGGAAGCTACTGCTAAAAAGACTATCGGCTATGACTGTGATATAGAAGACAAAGAATGTGTAAATTTGCGAGAAAGCTACGATTACACTAAAACTAGAGCATGTGAATTAACTAATTATCTAAAAGTAGCAAAGCAAAACCTTAAAGCTGTTGAGACAATCTCTGAAGGCTACAATCAACTTCAAAAAACAGGCGGAATTCAAGCTATCGCCACAGGCGAAAAACCTAGTGCTAATGGAAATCTCATTAAGCAAGTCAGCCTAGATAATAAAGTTGATGATATTACATCTGTAAGCTCAAACGAATTTGTAAATGAATCAGGCTTCTCAGAAGGAGTAAATAGTGATTTAGCAGAGCTTGAAAATTGTATCTCAAAAGATCCAGAGACAGGAAGTTATAATCTAGCTCCTGGCGCTGAAGAAAGTTGTAAGAAATATCTCAACACTGACAGAGAACAAGTTGAAACCCTTAAGGCCGAATACGCTCTTAGACTGAGAGGACTTGCGGAGAAAGTCAAAACAATTGACGCTACATCTGAAGATACTGATGGTGTAGAAGACTTTCTAAAAGATCAAGGATACACAGATGACGAAATTGGACAAACCATTGAGGCCAATACAGATATTAAGGCCCTAAAAGATCAAATTATTGCTCGCTATGAAAATGAAAAATTAGAACTTATAAAAAGCATGAATGATAAAATGGAAAGCACAGCTTCAACTAATGATGGTGTAATAGATGTTTCTGCCAATAGCCAGGATGTTAGTAAGTTAATTAAAATTCACGAGGAACTTTCCTCTAAAACGGAGCAGTACGCTCAGTTAATACACTTTAATAATGTCGTCTCAGGTTTTCTAGATATTGATCAAGAAGGAAAAGAGACCAGAAAAAACACAGCTTCTATCCAACGTGAGATCGCCAACAGTGCATTCAGCGAAGACAACTTAGCAAACTCACCAGAGATGGCCGTTAAATATGCTAATCAGAATGAAAACCTTGAGAAGTCTCTCGAGGCCAACAGTATTGAACTTTCAGAAAAAGATAAAGGCAATGACGAAGGTGCGACTCTAGGTGTTGATAAGATCAATAACGTTATTCTTAATTATGATATTGACTCAAATCAATAAGTTCATTTCATGAACTAAATTTTGTCCAATACTACCACTCTCTCCCACTTGGAAACTTAAAGTTTTTGAAGTAAAATTTTTGTATTATCCCCCGTAATAAAAGGAATTATTATGAATTACTATAGTGATGAAAAAGACTGGCAATGGCTCTTTCGTAACGGGATTGATTGGGACAAGATTATTCCTCTGTACTACCCTACGTTTCCTACAGAAGATGGTTTCAATTCAAAAAAAGAAGTCATTGATTTTTTCGAAGAAATTTTACAGAACACTGGTGAGTGGACAGGAACATCTGTTGCTGATCGCGCTGCTAAGCTAGACAAAGAAGGTGCTGGTAAAGTTGTTGATGGACGAACGATTCCAAGTGAAGCTCTACAAGCTCTTTACAAAGAAGCAACTGAACTCGACTCTATTGGACTCCCATTTCCAACAGAACTAGGTGGTCTTGGAGCCCCTTCAGCGATTACACTTATGCTACTTGCTCAACTTTCAAGAGCATGTCTTGCTAGTTCTACACAGATGGCATTTTTCACCTCTATTGGAGAGATGATTCATCGCTTTTGTGATGAAGAAACTGCTCATAGACTTGTACCAAAGATAGCCAGAGGTGAACTTTCAGGTTCAATGTGTCTTACAGAGCCTGGTTGTGGATCTGACCTTGGAATGATTAAAACCTCGGCCACTCCAACTGATGATGGAAAGTACTTATTGAATGGATCAAAGATCTTTATCACTAACGGTGGTGGAGGATTAGGTTTTGTTCTCGCAAGAATCAAAGGCGATAAAGAAGGTCTAGCAGGTATCTCACTCTTTCTATGTGAACAAGAAATAGAAGGACAAGACAAGTTAAACTTCATCGTTGCTAAGAATGAAGACAAGATGGGAATGCATGGTTCATTTACAACAGAAGTTGTCTACGAGAACTCCGTAGCGACACTTGTCGGAGACTCTGGTAAAGGTTTCAAGTATATGCTTCACTTGATGAATGAAGCTCGTATAGCTGTAGGTATGCAGGCCCTTGGAACAATTGAAGGATCTATTGGATATGCTATTAAGTACGCCCAAGAAAGAGAGCAATTTGGAAGGCCATTAACAGAGCTTCCTCTAATGAGAAGAAATCTAGAGGATTTCACCACGGAAAGAGACGCAATTAGAGCTCTATTAGTAGATACAGTGTCACACTACGATATTTTTCAAAAGCTAGATTTGAAGAAGCAAAAAGCTAATGAGCTTACAAAAGAAGAAGAAGTTCTTTTTGAAGAGGCATCACTTTGGACAAGAAAGAGAACTCCATTAGTTAAGTACTATGCTTGTGAACAGGCTACGCTCCTATCACAGCGAGCAATTCAAATTCTTGGTGGATATGGATTTATGGAAGAGTACCCTGTTGAAAGGTACCATAGAGATAGCTTTGGTCCCCTTTTATACGAAGGAACATCTCAAATTCAAGCACTCATGGCCCTAAAAGATATTATGAAATATGCAATGAAAGATCCTAAGAGATTTTTTAGCAACGTTTTATTTAAACACCCTACGACTGAACTTTTAAATGGTTCTAAATCTTGGGAGAAATCTTTTAGTTCGTCTCACTATAAGTTTAAAAAGAATATGGTTAAATTACTTGTAAAATGTCTAAGACCAGAAATTGGAGAGCTCTTCAATCCAAAGTCTTGGGCAAGTGATGAAAATGTATCAGAACTTATGGAGCATGCTGAAACACTTTGTCAGGCACTAAGCTATATGGAAACAGCGAGAGTTCTATGTGAGCATGCCAATAAAGATGAAGAGAGAAAAGATTTATTCTTTAGGTATCAGAAATTAATCTTACCTAGACTTGAAGCAATTTATACAGATTGGTCAATTAGATAAATAAAAGGGAGGGTAAAACCTCCCTTTCTCTATATTCTATCTGCAAGACTCTACTGAGCGATCCATTGCAAATTTTGGACTGTAACTTCTAGATAAAGTTTTATATGTAACCTCTAAACAATTCATAGAATCACTATCAAGAAGTTCAACTTTCTCTAAGGCCCTATCAATAGCGAAGCTACTTGAATAATCCTGCTCATAAGCAGAATAGATAAACATAAGTTCGTCACTTTTTCCAAAGTAGTCATGACCTTGGACTTTATCTATTGCTCTCTCAAGGGCAAAGACTTCACTGTAAGACTGTGAGTATATTTCATATACAAATTTAACAATCCCTACATCACTAATTCTCTCACAAGCTTCTTTTGCTTTCTTTAAAGCGAAAGTACCAGAGTAAGAACTTTCATATACTTGTAATGCGAAATCAAGGCAGCGATTATCAGGACGGTTATCTAGTTTGTCTAATATAGATTTGAGGTTATTTTGAATAATACGAAGCTCTTGCACTGAGGCCTGAGAGTCTAGGACCTTCAGCTGAATACGTGAAGATAGTCTTGAGATATTATCAATGACTTGACCCCTTGAATTTGCAAAGCTGTTTGTAGAAATGAATAGTAAACCGATCAGAATGATATTACGCATGCTCTCTCCCTTGTTTGGTAGTTCACTATTGCAGGGAAAAATAGAATCGTAAAGTGAGTGTAAGAAAATTAAAGGATTGAGTTTAGCTTTTGAACTCTAGTGCGATTAAAGCTCTCTTCTCCACATGCTTCAACCATACTTATCTCAGAGACAGTTCCAAGGAATGTGGCATCTGTACTAGATGTAATGATATCGTATGTCACATGTTTATAAACTTTATAGCCGCTTACTTCTTGTTGGTCGTTAGAGTTAGTTTCAGCGTACTTAATAGTTAGACGGTCTGAGTTTGAGTCTATCTTTGCAAATTGAGTGTAAACTCTATCTGAGCCTTGAGTATAGAATTCGAGAGGGTTATCTCCAGCAAAAATTGAAGGACAAACTGTAGATAATGCCCCATGGGACTCTGTTAAAACTTCTTTGTAGTATGTTTGATTACTTAAAGAATCTAGAATGATTGGATTAGACATAAGAGTTGAAGAAATAGTCGTCTCTAGATCAAACTGCTCATTCTCTTGTGAACAATTTTTGCCTTCTACAGATATATTGGCCTTCTTACCTATGATTGGAGTTGAGTGCCAATAGCTACGTTTAGATCTTAAGGCATTACAAATACGCAATGCAATAGTCTCAGAGTTTGCGTCGAGAAGCTTGATTTCGATTCCAAATTCCTCACCCACACTGGCCAAACCTCTATCGTTTCCACTATGATTCTGGCCACAGCTCACAAAAGCTAGAAGGATGCATAATATACTAAATTGATTTTTATTAAATCTAATCATCTCTATTCTTATCGGATGCAACTAGTCAGAGTTTATATTTTTTCTTAAATTTAAGTAACATAAAGGCTGCGATTATAACTACTCGAAATAACGACACATTTGATGGAAAGCTAGGAAAGTATTTCAAGGTTGAGACAGCAGACAATAGTACAACTCTCTATAGTGAATACTTCGATGAAAACTGTCACTCTACTTCCGGTGCAAACGCAGAGACGGACTTCAATTATGTTGAGGGTTGCGAAATAGTGTCAAAACTCAAGCGAGATGGTGAAATTACCATTTTTGAAGTTGGTTACGGACTAGGTGTAGGCGCTATAAGAACTTTTGAGAAAATAAATAGTCTTGAAGGTAAAGTTCACTTTATAAGCTGTGAACTAGATGAAGGTCTTATAAACTGGTCCATAGAGAATGACTCTCATCCACTTTTAAATGCGCTAATAGAAAAGAATGAGCAAGGGACAAAGTTCTATCAAAGCTCAATTGGAAACTTTCACTTAACTATTATTGTTGGAGATATTCGAAAGACCTTATCAGTGGCCAAGATCGACCTATCTCTTCCAGAGTTCAATGCAATTTATCAGGATGCATTCTCACCTAAGAAAAACCCTCATCTATGGACAACAGAGTGGTTTTCGGAGCTAAAAGGCCTATCTGCCTCAGATTGTGTGCTAAGCACTTACTCAGCGGCCATGCCGATAAGAAAGAGTCTACTCTCTGCAGGATGGTCTGTTTTTAAGAGAGAGGGTTATGGAGAAAAGCGCTCAACTACTATAGCAAGGTTGGGAATTGAGATGAATCCTGTGTTTCTTCAAAATATTGAGAACTCACCAGAACAGTGTCTAAGTGATAAGTTATTGAAAAAATAACACTTTCTTATAGAATTATTTATGATTCACTTGTAAAATAGTACTAATGTACTTAACTAGGAGATAAAGTGTCTCAAGTAATTCTCATTGAAGAAAATGAAAATTTAAGAGATCTTCTTGCTATCAATCTTAAGACTTACGTCGGAAGTGAAGTGATCCCAAGATCTACTGCAAGTGAGGCAATCGATCTATTGAATATTCTTCCAAATGTAGACTTAATCATTACTCAAGCAAGAGTTGATGATGAGCAGACTGCAAATATTCTACTTCAATACATTAAAGATAATAATTCAGATGTATCTATAATCGTTAATGGTCAATTTGATCATGTTGATGAAGAAAAGCTAATTGTCATTCAAGAGGAAAAAGACTGGGAAACAATAATTAGTACTTCCGCCCAGGTTCTAGGTGTAAGTATTGAGTCTCTAGAAAAAAGAGTTCTTCCTGAATTTATACCAATTGAGATTCGTTACTTTCTCCCTCTAGACTCCTCATGTTGTGATGTTTTCATTCGTATTAAGAAAACGGCTACTGAGTATCAATTTGTAAAAAGAATTCATGCGGGAGATCGTTACTCAAGACAGTTGATTGATAAATACCGAGATCAAGGTCTCATATATTTCTATATTCCTAAAGAGTATCAAAACAATTTCACCAACTATGTTTCTGACCATCTTTCTCAAAAACTTGATGAAGATAACTTTAAAAATATAGATCAAAAAATTGAAGTCATCTCTCAGAGTTACGACATAGCACTAAATGAAATTAAAAACCTTGGTTTTAATAGTGCAACAATTCAGCTTACTGACAGTATTATCAAAAGCATGATTTCTGCATCAAAGAATTTACCTGAGGTAAATAGCGTTTTACATAAAGTTATAAACTCTAAAAGTGGCTATCTCTACCAGCATGGTCACATGACTTCTATTGTTGCTAATGAAATAGCAAAGAACTTAGGAATAAATCAAGAGCTTGTAACTCTCCGTTTGGCCTATGCCAGTTTTTTCAAAGATATTACTTTTGTAGATAATGAAAGCTTAGCAAAGATTTCCACTTTTGAAGAACTTGAGTCAAGTTCAGTTAGTGAAGAGGATTGGGATCTAGTCTTCAATCACGCCCTAGATGGAGCGCTACTAATAAGAAAGCATCCGGAGGCCCCAATTGATGTAGATACAATTATTAAAAATCATCATGGGACAACTAACGGCAAGGGCTTTTCAATTAACAATATGCCCAAACTTCCACTTGAGTCTAAGATATTTATTATTGCATGTGAGTTCGTAAGAGAACTTCTAGATTTTAAAGAAAGGGGTGGTAAGCCACACCCTATTGTTGACCAACTCTATAAGAGATACTCTAGCCCTGAAATGATAAAAGTCATCAAGGCCTTAGAAAAAACATTAAGAAGTAAAGTTGTAAAAAAATGATTGATTCTCCTTTTAAAAATAAAAAAATCACAGATCTTTTTGGTATAGACTACCCTATCATTCAGGCCGGTATGGTCTGGGTTTCTGGGGCCAAACTAGCGGCCGCTGCAGCTAATGCTGGCTGCTTAGGAATTATTGGCGCGGGAAGCATGCGCCCTGATTTACTCAAAGACCAAATCATAAAAGCGAAGACTCTCACTGATAAACCTTTGGCCGTAAATATTCCACTTCTTTATAAGTACGCAAGTGAACATATAGAAACTGCACTAGAGAATGGAATCCGTATCTTCTTTACCAGTGCCGGCAGTCCTAAAAAGTACACCAGCTATCTTAAAGAGAAAGGTTGTGTGGTAGTTCACGTTACAAGCTCTCCCGATCTCGCTCTTAAGTGTGAAGCTGCTGGTGTTGATGCTATTGTAGCAGAAGGCTTTGAAGCTGGCGGACATAATGGTAGAGACGAAATTACAACCATGAGCCTAATTCCTCAGGTTGTTAATGCTGTGAATATTCCTGTTATTGCAGCAGGAGGTATTGCTAGTGGTCAGTCCATAGTCGCAGCAATGGCGCTGGGAGCAGATGGTGTTCAAATAGGATCAAGGTTTGCTTGTACAGTTGAATCATCAGCTCACCAAAACTTTAAACAAGCAATCATGAGTGCTGGCCCTGGTGACACTCGCCTCTCTATGAAAGAAGTTGTTCCAGTAAGGCTGCTCAAGAATGAATTCTATGAACAAGTTGTTGCTCTTGAAAAGAAATGCGCAGGAAAAGAGGCCCTAGTAGAACTTCTAGGAAAAGGTAGAGCAAAACTTGGTATGCTTGATGGTAACTTATCTGAAGGTGAGTTAGAAATTGGGCAAGTCAGTGCTTTAATAAATGATAATCCAACAGTTGATTCACTAGTTAAGACTCTACTGCAAGAATATAGAGAGACGCTCTCTACATTTTAGACTTAAATTTATCTAAAGCTTTAAAAAGCTTATTTTTATCAAGCTGCAATTTTTTTGAGACTATACATTGATATAGAAATGAGTCCCTAAAGCTAGATACTGGACTAAGGTTTACCTTGTGTTTAATCATATAGTTCTCGGCTATATTCTTAGACATTATAATTAAACCAACTCTCTTTAATCCTAGAAACTTTATTAAATTTTCATGACTTTTAATATCGTATCTGCCTACTCTAGAGATTAATTTTTCAAATTGAGGGTGATAAGAAAAGCCTGTGATCGTTCCAATCGTTTCTTTTACTTCACTTAATTTTTTAATATCTTTGAATTTATCTTGATTCGTATAAAGAAGATTTACATCTTCAAATAGTCCTGGATACCAGTCAAATTCGCTGGGCTCGTCAACCCACTTCTTATTTAAATTACAGTACAGATCAATATGACCACTCTTAAGGAGCTCTAGTAATCTAGTCCTAGGTGTAAATACCATTCTATAGTCAACGTTTAGCTCTTCACTAAGAAATTTAGCAAGCTCTAAGAAATGACCCCCTACAACACGCTTATTATTATCATAAATGACATAAGGTGGTGAATTGTGGTCACCGTAGGCTATTGAAATACGTTGGTCTGCTCTACTGATAGGAGACAGAATGGTAAGTAGAAGTAAGTACAGGAATATTCTCATATGACTTATTTTAACATTAATTAGATAGGTTTTGTAATTAAATATTATTGAAGCATCTTTTTGTTGCGCCCTAATATTTTCCTATGACTTTTAGTCTCCTCCCCCATAGTATAGTCGCCTTTAGGAGAGATTTATGAATCAAATAATTAAAGTATTAATTTTAATATCCCTATCAGCAACTAGTTTTGCACATAGCTCAGGTGGTCATACATCTGATGAATTTGGAATTCCAGACTCGGGATCATCAATGTTTCATATGCCTATTCAAATAGGTTTTGATGGCAATATTAACTTTGGCTACAAAATGAATATGGACCATGGCACTAGTAGTAATATGAGTCATGATGGAATGGATCATACAGACATGGGTCACATGGACGATATGGGACATGGAGATATGGATCACGGAAATATGAGTGATATGAATAACGATATGGGGATGGGTGATTCGAATCATATGAATGATGGTGATATGAACCACAATGACATGGACCATGGAGATATGGATATGGCCGACTCCGATGCTGATAGCTCAACAGATCATAGTGGACATAGTAGTAGCTCAAGCGTTCACTGGCACTTAATGCCAATGGTGAGTCTTGGTATAGATAAGATAAATCGTAAAATAAAGTTAGACGATGAATCTATAAAGATTATTAGAGCAAGAAAAATTGAAGTTGGCGCAGGTCTAATGGTTATGGGTCATTTAATGAACTTACCTTGGTCAACAATGGTTACCGCCGGACTTATGCCCTATAAAGGCGAATATAAGTACATGGAGAAGCTAGCGACACATAATGACAGTGATGACACTTTTTTAAAGGTTCCTTCTACTATAGATGATCTCAATAAATGGAGTATAGGAGATAAGCTCTCTTACAGCTCACACGGTGGTGTTATGTCACACGGAGGGATCACTTTTGGACATATTCTAGATATTTCTGCAAATTACATGTTTCAAGGAAAGTGGCGAATTTCAATAGAAAAAGTATCTGAGACTAAGATTAAAACTACATTTTTAAATGAAGAGATGTCTCACTACTCTTCAAGCATAGGAAATATGGGTCTCTCTTTAAGTTCAGGAAAGATGAATATGGAAGGAAAGTCAGAAACATTTACTTTTGATCTAACAGATCAGGGGGGTGTTTCTACTTATATCTCTGCTCTCTCTGGGGATCTTACTAAAGCGCAAGAACTAGAGTCATTAGAAGGTGGACCAGTGTTTAGAAATTCATTTGGGACTAGTTCAATGATTGCTTTTCAAAGAATGACGGCGCTTCAGATTCCGGCCCTCTTTGTTAGATCTAAATCAAATTCTAAAATGTATAGCTTATCTAACTCAACAGATAACTTCTTTGGGATGGAGACAAAGACAGACATGGCAATGACTGTTGACTCTAAGTCTACTTCTGGACTATTTTCAAAACATAAAAGCAGAAACGAATACTTTATGGCAATGGCCATGAACGTGAAACAAAACGGGAAGAATCACGTTAACTACGCCTCATCTTGGAAGAGATTATTTGAAAGGGATAAAGTCAGTAGAAAGCAATATAAGAAAGAGCTTAAGTATCTTAATCAAAAAACTGGGTTTGACCTAAGTGAACTTGAAATTCCATCTTCAAGTAAATATGGATACTTTAGATCTGAATTTGAGATAAATCTGACTCAAGGAGCGACGGACAAGATTATTTCACTTATAGATAATAGTGACAGACGATCTCTGCTACAAAAGACTTATGATACAGTAAACGCAGGCTTTAGAGCTGATTCAAAAAAGATGAAGAAGTTATGTAAGAAGAGATTTTTCAAGTCATGTCATAAAGCATTAATAAAGTCTTCCTCAACTCTAATTGTCGAGATGTGGGATCAATTAAAGATTATGAAGAAAGCAAAGCACAACAATAACTGGAAGAAATTCACTGCTGCCTATAATAAGTTTGGAAGCTTTATGATGGAAAACCAGTTTGTCTTTAAAGCTATCTTAAGTAACCTTTCTAAAGAAGACTACAAAGTAAGTTTAAGAACTCTAGGTGAAAAGCAAGTTGAAAAATTAATCAGCTTATAAATAAAGATGGGGTGTATTTCAAAAATACACCCTTATCCCATCAAGTAAAAATCAAAGCCATTTACTATTATTTGAAATATCTGCTATAAATATTTATGAAAAAATTTATAGAAATTGGACAAAATAGACATATTAATGGTGACTCAACTGTTGCCAGTAACTTTGACGCAGTAATGAAGGGCGAAAAAGCGAAGATGCTTTACGCGGACCCACCTTATTGCCTTCTTGTAAGAAGAAATAAAAAAACTGGTGCTCTTAGAGATCCAAAGACGGCCAAAATAAATCATGAGGCCGTAACTCGCTATGAGAATGTAAAATCCTACCGATTCTTCACAGAGAAGTGGCTAGGAGAAGCCGTAAAGCATATTGCCGACGATGGCGTTCTTGTCATCTGGACAAACTATCTTGGTATTAAACCAATTAAGGACACAGCTTTAAAGCTAGGTTTTGAACACTTTTACGGAGAATTTCTCTGGGGAAAGATTGCAAAAGAGACTAATAGTGGCAACGAGACTAATGTCAGGTTGTACGAAGTTGCTCTAGTATTTTCAAAGAAACCTATGAAGAAGATGACTAATGCTGACTTACCTCTTCAGTGGTCAATTATCACAAAGTATGACGAAGAAGGCGAGGCCTCAAAGTGGGAAAATCACCCTAACCATAAACCATTCTCTTGTCTTGAGCCATTGATTAGAAACTTCACTGTACCTGGTGATCGAATACTAGATCCTTTTACAGGTAGTGGCTCGACTCCGGCGGCAGCAATTCAGTTAGATCGAGTAATTTCAGGGATTGAGCTTAGAGAGAACTGGGCGAGT
Source organism: Halobacteriovorax sp. (assembly GCF_041587335.1). Taxonomy (GTDB): domain Bacteria; phylum Bdellovibrionota; class Bacteriovoracia; order Bacteriovoracales; family Bacteriovoracaceae; genus Halobacteriovorax. The sequence goes on along the minus strand of NZ_JBFGYP010000051.1, from coordinate 4,552 downwards.
ATTTCTCAAAAAAGAATAAAGGAGCTAGCAGAAAGCTAGCCCCTAAGAATATTTAGTAATTACCTTGTTGTAATGCTTTAATTCTTGTCTCTAGTGGAGGGTGAGAACTAAAAAGGAATGCAAGGTTAGACTTACTTGAAATCTTCATACTTGCAAAGGCCTTATCACTACCCTCAACATCTGCAACTTCAAGCGTTCTTTGAAGGCCCTGAAGGGCAGAGATCATTTTTTGCTTACCAGCTAATTGTGCTCCACCAGCATCTGCTCTAAATTCTCTCCATCTAGAGAACCAAGCAACGATAGGTGCTGCAGCGATACCAAATACAATATCTAAAACAATTGTTACGGCCATTCTTGCAAAAAATCCAAGTCCGCCACGTCCCTCTTCATCTCTCATCGCATTATCAATAGCAAAAGCTACAATACGAGAAAAGAACATAACAAAAGCGTTCACAATACCTTGAACAAGAGACATCGTGATCATGTCCCCGTTGGCAACGTGAGCAATCTCATGGGCAAGAACACCTTCAACTTCGTCACTGTTCATTTGGTTTAATAAACCAGATGATACTGCAACAAGTGAATTATTACGACTAGGACCTGTTGCAAAAGCATTTACTTCAGGACTGTCATAGATACCAACTTCTGGCATTTTTGTAATATTCGCTTTTTTAGCAAGTCTGTGTACAGTTCTAACAAGATCACCGTATTGACTATTTTCATCTACGATTTTTACACCCATGGCCATCTTCGCCATAAACTTAGACATCATAAGTGATATTAGTGAGCCAACAGAACCCCATACTAAACAGAATACTAGTAACGACTGATAATTTAGCCCCGTACCTTCTAAATATGGTTGAACATTAAAAACACTGAGAACAATATTAACCATGAAAACGACTAATAAGTTAGTGATAATAAATAAACCAATTCTTAACATAATTTCCTCTCTTAAAATTTGATACTTACATATTGGGCCTTAATTAAGCGTTGTCAAGATTAAGCGGTACGACTTTGCTATAAGTTGACAATAAATAAGCACATTCAGCAATTATGACTACAACCTCAATTTAACCTTATTATCATAAAAAAATAATCCGTCCTAAGTTAAGAATGCTTGTATCTTCATCCTTTGTAGTTAATATAAAGAAAAGTTGTAGAAATAAGATAAATTCTAAAAGGAAATTCATATGTTAGATGAAGTTTTAAGCTCCTTCAGTACAGTACAAACGGAGCTATTTCAGCTATTACCAAAACTAGCTCTCTCACTTACCATTCTAATCATTGGAACCATTTTAGCCTATCTATTAAAGTGGCTTGGAACTGGACTCATTCGCTGGACCTCTAAAGTAATCCCAAAAAATCTTCTACAAAAGATCATTACAAGAAAGGAGATAGAGAAGTTTTCAACTATCTTTGGCAAAGTTGTTTTCTTTATTACTATATTTCTATCTATAGCTACTGCTTTAAAAAAACTTGGACTAGAAATTGTTTCGACTTGGTTTGAAAACATTGCCTCTTATCTCCCCAACACCATTGCGGCACTAGTTATATTTGTATTTGGTTGGAAGTTAAAAGACTTCCTAGAAGATATAATTTATAAAAGCCTAACTCAAGTTAGCTTTAATCAAGCAAAGGTGTTCAGCAAGGCGGTCTCTTGGACAGTTTTTATAATTAGTACGACAGTTGCCCTTGAGCAAGTGGGACTAAATATAAGCTTGATTATTAACCTGTCGATTATGCTGGCTGGAATAGTTGCAGGAGGAATAGCGCTAACTTTTGCTCTTGGCGCAAAATCTAATATTACTGATATTCTCAGCTGTTATCAGATAGCAGGCCATATGAAGATTGGAGAGGAAGTAACGATTGCAAAACACAGAGGGATTGTAAAATCAATTGGTCCAGTCTTTGTCATTTTAGAATCTGAAGAAGGTCGAGTGGCATTACCCGGAAACCTCTTCAATAAAAATATTCTTACAGTGAAAAAGGTATAACCATATGGAAGAGAACTTCTCTAAGATTAAGATTCTATCTACCTTTGTTCAAAATCACCCAGAGTCGGCTTCTGTTGTCTTAATGAAGTCAGGACCAAAAGAACTTTCTAAACTCATGGAGTATATGCCTGTAGAGGCTTTAACTGAGACGCTTACACTGGTACCAGTGAACTTACTTGAAGAGTCTCTGGCCTTATTACCTAATCCAATAATTGCTAATATTCTTGGGCAATTAAATATTAATTTAACAGGAACAGTGTTTCATCAATGGAAATTAAAAAATAGATTGGAAAGCAGTAGAATTGATGAAATTTCAAGTTTGCTAGACACAGATCTTTCAGTTTCAATCAAAAGATTACTGCAGTACCCAGAAAATACTCTAGGAAGTATTATGAGTCCTGTTCCATTTTCCATAAGAGAGAATATTACGACAGCAGAGGCCCTATCAATTCTAAAAAAAGAAAAAAATAGATATAATAGATATATTTATATTATTGATGAAAGTTCTAAATTACACGGTGTCGTTTCTTTTAAAGATCTCTTTTATTCAAAAAGTAACACTCTCGTCTCATCAATAATGAGTTCTGATATATTCTACTTTAATCCAAATGAAAGTTTGCAGTTGGCCTACAAGAATCTATCTTGGAAAAAGTGGGGAACCATTCCTGTCGTTGATAAAAATAGAAGCATAATTGGTCTCATAAAACACCGCTCACTTGAAGAAGAAATTATGAGTGAAGAAGGTACAGATAATGCTAGAAGTAATGAAATCTCACAAGCTGGAGCTGCCATTGGTGAAGTCTTTAAAATTGGAATGTCGGCGTCAGTTTCTGCACTAATGATCCCAATGAAAGGGAGAAAAAATCATGAGTAGCACTATAACATCTCTAGAGAAGAACTTGCTGGATCAATACTTCGAATCCTATCCTGAGAAATCCATCTCTAGCTTAGAAGAATTATCTACAGTAGACATTGTTAATATCATAAAAGATTTTCCAGTAACAACTATTGTACGAATACTTACACAATTAAAAACTGACAGAGGAGCTAACGTGTTAGTCACTCTTCCCGACAATATCTTTAACAAGGTCTATTCTCAACTTGATCCGATGAGGGCGGCCCAACTTATATCAAAATCAGATCTTGATGTTAGAGAAGTAAAATTATCTTTATTATCCGATTCTGAAGTAAAAGATATTAAAGAAATCTCATCGTTTCCTACAGGGTCTGCTGGAAGCTTAATGGATCAAAGTATAAAGACATACCGTCCTTCAGATACGGTGAAGAAAGTTATTACAGATCTTCAAAAAAGCAGGATCGACCACCGTGAGGTTTTCATTTTAAATTTAAATGGAGAGCTCGTTGGCTACTTACCAGTAAGATCTCTCCTCTACTCTAATGAAAGAGAGTCTCTAGAAAGAATAATGCATAAGAATCCTCCATCAGTGAATGCACTCTCGCCGCGTGAAGAGATCACAGAATGTTTTGAAACATTTAAAACAACAGTGTTACCTGTTACTCATATTGACGGGAGTCTATTAGGAGCAATCAGGTACTCTAGTCTTGTAAAAGAAGTCCAAAGTCAGGCCATTGATTCTATGGCAACTATGGGAGGAGCGAGTCCATCAGAAAGAGCTCTTTCACCTCCTATTTTCTCTGTAGGAAAAAGACTTCCTTGGCTAATGATAAATTTACTCACCGCCTTCATTGCTTCAGCTGTTGTAAATTTCTTTGAGGGGACAATAGCTCAAGTTACAGCTCTCGCAATCCTACTACCTGTCGTAGCTGGTCAGTCGGGAAATACTGGTGCTCAGGCCATGGCAGTAACAATGAGAGGATTAGCACTTAGAGAAGTTAGAGTTAAACAATGGGCAAAGCTCCTATTTAAAGAATTGAGAGTTGGGTTTATAAACGGTGTGTTCATAGCAATAGTCACAGGATCAGCAGTTTATTTCTGGAGCAATAGTTTTGCTCTTGGAGCAGTTATGACAATGGCAATGATACTCTCTATGATTATTGCATCAATTTCAGGAGCTGCGATCCCAATCATTCTCACATCCCTTGGAAAAGATCCAGCTCAATCATCGTCAGTTCTGTTGACAACTGTTACTGATGTAATGGGGTTTATAAGTTTCTTAGGACTTGCCACATTGTTTATTTCATTTTTAACAAAGAGCTAACAAAAGGTATTTATGGATCCACTCAGTTATTTTATTATTGTTATACTATGCCTTCTTCTTTCAGCATTTTTCTCCGGAAGTGAGACTGCCCTACTTAGGTTGACAAAAGATCATGTCGAACAAGATTTAGAAAAATCTGGACGTTTATCTATTATGGCGGCAAAGGAGCTAATTAAAACTCCTGCTAAGCTTTTAGTTACAATTCTACTCGGAAATAATGTAGTAAATATCCTTGGGGCTTCGTGTGCTTCAGCTCTAGGAGTTTATTACTTTGGTGAACAGCAGGGAATTATTATTTCGACTATTGCAATGACTTTGATAGTACTTATCTTTTCTGAAATCCTACCCAAATCAATTGCAGCAAAGAACCCCGGT
>NZ_JBFGYP010000050.1:0-20328 GCF_041587335.1 Halobacteriovorax sp. | reverse complement strand
GCTTCGAGAGCACGTGCATTTGTTCTAGCAATCTCTTCTGCGTAATGAGCACCACGTTCTGCTGTTTCCAATAGAAGTGTTCTCTTACTACTTTGAATAACTGGAAAAATTGTTAACGTAATAGTTATAATACTTAGAATAGTTAGCAATATTCCAAATAGAACTCTCCATTCATATTCTTCATTAATTCCGTGAAAAACAGGCATCAACTTATACTTAAATGCCCAAATTATTTTTGCAGGTATAGAATCTGGAGCAGGAGGAGTTTCTGTCATGAAGTCAATATCTTCATCATCCTCTTCTTCATGAGCTCTTTTCTTTATAATTATTTTCTTCTCTGCAACAAAGACAACTTGTAAAATAGAGTCAGGGAGCGCAATTTTATCACCATTTTTAATTGTGGCCCGCTTTATAATTTTACCATTTAAAAAAGTTCCATTCGAACTTCCTAAGTCTTGTAAGTAAGCCGCATCTTTAGTTACGGTAACACCCATATGTTTTTTAGAGACCCCATTTACAGGAAAGTGAATATCGCAATCTTCACTCCTACCAAGAGTATTCTCTCCATCATGGAGCTCAAACTCTTGTCCTCTAAGTTTTCCACCTACGACAACTAATTTGTACATATCATTTCCAATTGATCATCTTTTTTTATCTTATTCTTAAGTGATCCACTCTTTAACTCAAGCACTTGAGCTGCCTTAAAGTACATAAGAGTTGCGCGCCAAGGCTTCATATTCTCAATCACTTTCACTACTTTCAAATCTTTATCTAAAAATATAATATCGATCGCATATCTCATAAAAAATGTATGTATTGAATTACATTGCTTTATTAATAATCCATCAAATCCATACATATCCTTCTTAAACATAAGACCAATAAGCCTAGATACAAAGTCATCTGCTATTTGTAAGTCTTTACAGATAATTTCATCTTTAAATTTAACTATTTTTGCCACTACTTCTTACCTACAACAAGTTCTAGAATTATAGGTGCGGCAACAACGATAAATACTGCAGGAACGATCAAAAATAACATTGGAAATAATATCTTCGTTGCAGCTGTTGCCCCTGCTTTTTCAACCTCTGATGACTTTTTTTGTCTAATCTCTAAAGACAAGGCCTTTAGAATAGGACCTATCGATGCCCCTACGGAATCGGCAGCAATAAGAGTCGCACAGAACGATGATATTTGAATAAGATCTATTCTCCATGCTAAATTTCTCAAGGCCTCTGCTCGACTTGCACCAATTCTAATTTCTTTAATCATAGTTTCAAACTCTTCAGAGAGGGCCGTCTTCTTTGCTTTTTCCACAACTTTTGTCATTGCCGCTACAAAGTCTAAACCAGCCTCAACAGATAGTGCTAACATATCAACACAAAACGGCATCGCCATAATGACTTCTTTTTGTCTCATTTGAATTCTTCCCTTTATCCATATATCTGGGTAAACGAAACCTACAGCACCAATAATTGGAATTATACTTAGTGGCCAATCTTCTTCTAGAAAAACTCTCACGCCAAAGAACACAATAGGAAAACCAACAATAAGGAATATTTTAAATGAGAAGAAATCCTCTGGTGTAAGAACGTCAGTAAGTCCTGCTGATGCCAACTTACGTCTATACTTCTCCTTAATTTTCTTTTTGGATTTCATTGTGGAGACTATGGGGGTTACATATCTCTTAAAGAATGGCTTAGAATAACGTAGAACAATTCCATAGTTTTCAGGTGGTCCATGCTTCTTTTCACCATCTTCTAATTTTTCAGATGCTTTAAACTCTTCTTCATCCTGAAACATCATAATTGTAACAAGATAAACGGCCAGGCCAATTAAACCAATTGATGAGTAAAATAAAAGATCAGATCCTGTATCTCTAGCAAGTCCACCCTTTAAGAATTCACATGCATTTTCATGTCCTCCCTTACAGGCCTTATCGACTAGCTTTCTTCCCTTCGCCTTTGAAGCATCACTTTCAGCATTCAAATACATTTGCCCTGCTTCATAGCAGTTTGCCATTTGCCCACGTGCACATTCTTCATTCAGTAATGCTACAAGCTCTCTAGAGCTTAAATTTTCGTAACGAGCATTTTGTGCGAGTGTTTCTGTTGGCGCAATTAGCGTCAAGAAAGTCAGTAAAAGTAAAACGATATGATATCCCCATTTTTTCATCTAAGTATAGGATATCAAAAGGATGTAATTAGGATGCTTAGAGGCAAAAAAAGCATCCCATCTAGAATAATAGACTAAAGAGATTAGGAATTTAAATTTTCAATTTTTGTTCTAACTTCATCAATAAAAGCTTCAGAAGTCTTAGTTCCTACGACTTTACTTATTTCAGGAATATATACTGGACTATACTCTTTCAAATTTCTTTCTTTGCAATTCATCACTCTATTATAGCGATCTAGTACTGTTTCATTTTTTAAAGTTTGATTTTTCTGTGCTTGCTTCAGTCCCTCAAGCGCTCTTTTTGCAAACTCCATGTCTTTATACTCTATAATGTCTGCTCCAGCATTAATTGCCATCACTGCAGCTTCCTCGTATGAATATCTATCGGCGATTGCCTTCATTTGCATATCATCAGATATAATGAGTTTAGTATAACGCAATTCATCTCTTAAGATATTATATGCCTCAGGACATAGAGATGTTGGAAGATCTGGATTAATTTCTTCAACTATTACATGCGCCATCATAATAAATTCAACTCTAGACTTGATCGCTTTAATAAATGGTAGAAATTCTTCATTTCTTATTTCATCTAATGGTTTTTTTATAATTGGTAAATCAAAGTGAGAATCTTTAGTTGTACATCCATGACCTGGAAAATGCTTAGCACACGAAAGAATATTACTCGTTTGCAGACCTCGAATTACGGAAGATATATATTTAGATACTGTTTCAGCACTTTTCCCAAATGCTCTATCTCCTATAACTTTATTTTGTTCATTATTTACAATGTCACACACAGGTGCAAGGTTTAAGTTTACACCACAGGCCTTAAGCTCTTTTGCCATGATTTGGCTACACTCAAATACTGTCTTTGGAGAATTTAAACTTCCTAGCTCCATCATTGGAGGAACTTTAGTAAAGCCACTCTTAAATCTAAAGACACGGCCACCCTCGTTATCTACACATACAAATAACGGATATTCTTTTCTTGTTGTTTGAATCTGATTAATTAACTCAGCTAATTGCGCTGGAGATTCATAATTATTTGAAAAAAGAATTACTCCAGCAATATTTTCTTTCTCTAAGAACTTTCTCTCTTCTTCTAAAAGAGCTGTTCCTGAAATTCCTGTAATAATCAATTGTCCTAATTTACTCATTCTTCCACCTTTAGTAGATTAATCATATATTATTTTGTGACCGCTTGGAATCGGTGAAAGTTAACCTATTAAAAAGATTTTCTTGGATCTAAGTAATCTCTTAACCCATCACCTAGTAAATTTAATCCAATAATTAGTCCGGCCATAACTGCTGATAACGTAACGACCATATATGGTGCTTCTAAGAGTACTGTTTTAGCAATTGAAAGCATTGCTCCCCATGAATACTCAGATCCACCAAGACCTAAAAATCCTAATGCTGCCTCACTAATAATAACTCCACTAACACCTAAAACAATATGAACCATCATTAGAGGTAAAATTGCAGGAACAATCACTTTTAAAAAAAGTCTTAGCTCTGGAACTCCTACAGCTCTTGCACTTTCAACATAAGTTAAGTTAATCACCCTCATTGTTTCACCACGAGCAATTCGAGCGTAACCCGGCCATCCCGTAATAACTAAGGCAAATACTAAGCCCCAAAAGGATTGACCTGTGACTGACATCACCATAATTGCAATCAATATACTTGGGAAAATAAATATGAGGTTTATAATTAAGTCACTCCCAACCTTAATTACATTACTCCCTGTAACAGATAAATAACCAATTACGATACCAATACTTGCCGAAGTCAAACTAACTAGTAAAGAGACTCCTAAGCTATATGCAAGACCTGCTGATAAAATCTCTACAACAGATCGTCCATATATATCAGTCCCTAACAGAAAGCCATGATTACCAGGAAATACTAACTCTTTTGTCATATCTGTAACCGGGAAGTACGGGGATGTAATTGATCCTCTAATAAAGTAGCTATATATTAACCAGCCCACTGCCCAAACTAAATAAGATGAAAGAAGTACTGTACCAATTTTAATTTCTTTATTCATTTTTCTAGACATAACTAAGCCTGAATCCTTGGATCTATTTTGGAGTTACAAAAATCAACAATAAAGTAAACGCTCATATATATGATTGTTGAATAAATAATTACACCTTGAACAACTGGATAATCTCTATTTTGGATTCCTTCAAAAAGTAACATTCCCATTCCTGGTATATCAAAAATTGTTTCCGTAATCATTGTTCCAGCAAGAACTACAGATAACTGTATCGCTACGACATTCAATATTGTTGGCAAGCATACTTTTGTTAATCTCTTTAGTACCTGTAGCTCACTTAATCCTTTAGACTTAAGAACTTGTACCCACGGCTCTCCAGCTTCTTCTAAAAGTTTATTTCTAGAAACTCTCATTAGAACTGCACTTAATGGAATAATTAAAGTGATAAGAGGTAAGATAGTATGCTTCACTCCACCCCACTCGGACACTGGAAGTAAACCTAACTTAACGGAGAAAATATAAACTAATATTGGTGCTAATGAGAATATAGGAAAAGAAAGAAACACTAAAGAAACAATTCTAGAGACATTATCAAAAACACCTGTCCTTTTAAATCCTGCGACGATCCCAAGAAATGTTCCTATAAACATTGCACAGCCCACAGAGATAAAGGCCAGAATAACTGTCGGTCCCATATGCTTACTAATCAAAGTCTTCACTTCTTGTTTTTTAAAAAGACTTTCACCCATATCTCCGGTTACTACACCTACGAGATAATTTTTATATTGAATGATCATTGGTTGATCTAAACCTAGCTGAGCTCTGTATTTTATAATCTCTTCAGGCTTTGCCTCAGCACCCAAGACTTTTTCGACAGGGTCCCCAGGAGTTGCTCTTAAAACAATAAAGATTGCACTCACAGCTATAAACATTGTAAAGAAAGAGTATCCAAGTTTTTTAAGCGATTGTTCCATTAATTAATCTCCACCATTGAAAGTCCTTGAGATACCCAAAACTTTTTCATTAACTCTTTATTACTATCTAAAAAATAAAATATTGATTGTCCTGCAATATTGAGAGTAAATCGCCTCTCTCCATTTGCATTTCTTCCATCGTACTCAAATACACCTTCTGTAAAAACTTCATTAGGAATATTTAAGTATTGCTCCTGAAAGTAGGGATAACCTTCCCAAATAATAACAACCTTCATTGACCCACTGTCTCTTTTGATTGCTTGATCAATAAACCCTGTAGCTCTTGCACATTCAGTTAACTGAGAAAAGTAACAAAATACACCCATTGTTTTTGGAAATGGAAATACGCTCTTTCCCTGCCACTGTTTTTCAGGTGAGAACAATTTTACATCCATAGACTTCGTCTCTTCATTAACTTCCATTCGAGAGACATATTTTTTTCCCTCAAACCAAACACTATATTCTGAAATTTCTGGTTTCAAGATTGTTAGACTTTTCTTCAAGCTGCCTAGTTTTGATATAACAATGAGCTTTTCAAGCTCTTTAGAGCCGCCTGTTGCCTTTACTACTTTCTTTACAATGAATTGATTTTTACTTTTATTAAAACCTTTCTCTCTTTCGATCAAAAACTTTCCGGCCTTATCAGTAAGTTGAAACTTCTTTGTAACTTTATCTGTATTTCCTGAGTCGGGGCTACTCTTAAAAGAAAAAGGATTAGAAATTCCTACGCTCTTAAAATAGGCACAAGAGCTTATAAACATAAGACTAACTAAAAGAAGTACTTTCTTCATAATTTAATCCGCTAGAAATGATTCTATATTCTTATCGACTTCTCTAAATACTCCAGAAGAGTCCATAAATTTTAATAGATGACTTTTTAAGTCTTCGTTTTCATTAAAGTGTACGCCTATCTTCTTCATAGGAACTTTAGATGCCCTCGAATTTACATAATCAACAATATAGACGATATCAGCACATTTAAGAGTGTAAGGCTTCTCATCAAACATCAGAGTAAATTCAACATTACTTGATTCCTCTAATCCTACAAAGTAACCAGTCTCTCTATTGTTCGCACAAAATGATAAACCACTACTTGAGATATCTAAAATTCGAAACCCCATTAGCTCTGCAACACCATCACTTTCACCAACAATACTTTTTCGCCTTTCTGATACAAATGTATCTATTGCACTTGAAGGCGCTTCATTAAATCTATTCAGAGAAATAATATTACTATTATTTTCATCAGAATAAACTTTAAAGTAAGCGTAAACTTGATGATGAGGAAATGTTAGTAATCTTTCATTAGCACGCTTTTCACTTTTGAAAACGTCTTCACCTAACTTAACAACGACTCTACCATTCTCATCAGAAACAAGATCACCTTTTGCAAAGTAATCCACACCATTATAAGAAAAATTTACAAAAACTCTTTTTAGTAATTTATGAGACTCGATCAGGTTATTTGAAATATCTAGAGAGAGTACTTGCTCTTTATATTCTTTTACAAAGGCAAGTACGGGCTCTTCGCCCTTACTCCAGACTCTAATAGGCTTTTCGCCATTTACAAAACTTGAGATCTTTGAAGAGATCTCTGATACGTTCAATCCTGTGAACTTTTCTTTAGAGCTTTCCACCATGAAAGCCACCTCGTCATTTAAAGATTTATGATAATGTAGCAACCTGTCTTAATAAGTGAATAGACTCTAATGCCTTTCCACAACCTCTAACTACACAAGTTAGTGGATCTTCAGCTAAAGAAACAGGTAAACCAGTTTTTTCTTTTATTAATACATCTAAATTAGCAAGCAATGATCCACCACCAGCTAAGATAATTCCATTATCAACTATATCAGCAGCAAGCTCAGGAGGTGTCTTCTCAAGAGAGACCTTAATAGACTCAATAACTTCTGCAATAGGATCTGCAAGTGCATCTCTAATTTCATCAGAAGTTACTTCGATAATTTTTGGAGCTCCTGCAATTAAATCACGCCCCTTAACTTCATAAGTCTTAACTTCATCATCAAATGGATATGCATTACCGATAGACATTTTAATAGCTTCTGCAGTTCTTTCACCAATCAATAGAGAATATTTCTTTTTGATATATGAAGTAATCGCTTCATCAAATTTATCACCTGCAACTCTTACTGATTGAGAGTAAACAATACCACCTAGAGATATAACAGCGACTTCTGTAGTTCCACCGCCAATATCAACAATCATATTTCCAGAAGGTTCAGTAATAGGAAGTCCTGCTCCAATCGCTGCCGCCATCGGCTCTTCAATTAAATAAACTTCTCTAGCACCTGCTTGCTCAGCAGATTCTTTTACAGCTCTTTTCTCAACTTGTGTAATCCCAAAAGGAATACAAATTATAATTCTAGGCTTAATTAATTTTGATCCAACAAGAGATTTCTGTATGAAGTACTTTAGCATCGCTTGAGTAACTTCAAAGTCAGAGATTACACCATCTCTCATTGGTCTAATTGCCTTAATACTACCTGGAGTTCGACCAAGCATTTCTTTTGCTTCTTTACCTACAGCAAGTACCTTATTAATACCTTTCATACCTTGATGAACAGCAACTACTGAAGGCTCATTTACAATGATCCCTCTATCTTTAGCGTAAACAAGACAATTTGCAGTACCTAGGTCAATTGCTAAATCATTTGAAAACCAATCTAATACTTTCTTGAACATTATGAATTCCTTATTTTTTATTTTCTTAAATTACCAATTATAATGTCTTACTTTCTCACCTCTTTCAGCAATGTCGGCCATAGCCTCAATACCAAGTTCGATGTGAATATCTGTATATTTCTTAAATACTTCTTTTGCAGAACTCTTAGTTTTAATCCCACCTTTTTTCATAGGGCAATCAGAGATAAGTAGTAATGCACCAATATTTACCTTACTGACAAAACAAGCAGTAAATAGAGCAGCGGTTTCCATCTCTACAGCTAGAACTCTCTCTTCAATTAAATTCTGCTTGAATCTATCGTCGAATTCCCAGAATCTAAAGTCTGTCGAGTGTATAGTCCCTGTTCTATAATCATGACCATGCTCAACTAAAATTTGAGAAACAAATTTTTGTACTTTAAATGTTGGTAATGCTGGAACCTGTGGAGGTAAGAAATGATCAGAAACACCTTCACCTCTAATTGAAGCGATAGGAAGTACAAAGTCACCCACTTTAAGTGAAGTATGAACCGAGCCTGCTAAACCTAAAAATAATACTGCTTTAGGGTTAACAACAGAAACTAGTTCACCAATTAGTGCAGCCATTGCTGAACCAACACCAAACTCAATAATTGTTACTTGTGCCTTTTTCGAAGATGAGGCCTTAAAAGCAGAACCTTTCGTATAATGAGAGTCGTCTAATAAAACATTAAAACGCTCAATATAGTAATGAAAGTTTGTAAGTATAATTTGTTGTTGAAAATCACCAATCTCATGACCAGTATATCTTTCAAGCATATCTATCGCGATTTTCTCTTTGTCTTTATTCCAATGAATTCTTCTTGCACGTAGCTTTGCTTTTTTCTCTTCAACAGAGTTTACCTGACGCTTTGTAGATAAACGCACTAGAGAATATGGATCTACAGAAGCAGCTAACTCACTACTTGCAGTTGATTTAACTTTTAGAGTACTTGCCTTCTTACTTTTCTTTAAGCTAGCGCGAACAGAACTCTTAGATGAAGCTGTTTTCTTAGAAACTTTCTTCGACTTTGTCGTAGGTGCTTTCTTTTTTGAAACTTTTGTCTTCTTCTTTGACGACGTTGTCGTTTTTTTCGCTGTCTTTCCTTTGACGGCCATAGTCGAAATCCTTTTTAAATAAAAAAAATACAATAATAAAATGTACCACTTGGCCCTTTTTATTGACAACACCTAAGTGACTAAAATCCCCATAAAGACAAATAAAAGCCACATTGCTGCAGCTAATCATTATATATCTCAGATTTTGAATTTTTGCTTGTCAGAGTGGGTCATTTTTCTTAGTATGAGGAAACTAAAATTAGATATAACACATAGCAAAAGGATATCTCATGGGAATGGGTAGAAAAAGAACAATTACAAAAATGAAGCAAAGAAAAGGTCAAGCTAAGAAAAAAGCAAGAATCTTAAAAAGAATCCAAGCTGGTAAAAAGTAAGGCCTATAAAGCCTTACTTTTCTTTTAGAAAATCATATAATATTTCCGCATTCAATTTCGGGTTGTTTCCTGTTTCGTATATATAGAAATCATTTCTTGATATTATTCTACACATACTTATAAATCTATAGAATGCTATTTTTACTTTTACAAAAAAGTCATTAATACCTTTTTCCCAAAAATATTCAAATATCATTGGAAGACCAAATCCAATAACCATGTTGTATCCAAGATAATAAAACTTCTGAATAATGTTTGCTTTAATTATTCTACTGCTTGAACCATCAACTCTTTTTCCTTGAAAAAATATCTGCTTTAAAGCGTCTTTCTTTGAAGCTACTTTATTCGTTATACCGTCGATGGAAATTAATACTTTAGTGCCATACTCTTGTCTTTTTAAAAGATATATATTCTCTTCTGCTTTCTTTATATTTTTAATAATATCTGGGTAGGCTCCAAGTCTTAGAGGAAAAGGTAAAATCTTACCAGACTTATCTATCAAAGGTGTATCATCAGAGAGAAGTTCAATATCATCATAGTTTAATAAATGAGAAAGAAGGGTACTCTTTCCCCCGCCCATTTCCATCATGAAGACAGCATCTACTTCTCCAAGACGAAAAGCCATTCCATGAATACGATGCACTCCCATCAAATCCATTTTCTTCCCAACTCTAGATAGTATGATCAAATAAGAAAGCTCATGTAAAAGATCTTCATCAAGAGAGTAAACCTCTACCACTTCTTTAGAGTAATCAATAATAGTTAAGGCCTTATTGCCATACTTATTAAAACGGATAGGACCTTCATCGTATGTAATTGAATACTTTCTATTAAAGGTAGGTTTTCTATCAGGAACTTTCTCAAACGGTGGATTTTTTTTATATACAATTATTTTCAAGAAAGTTTCATCACTCTCTAAATCTGATTTAAAATATGAAAAGTCTTTATCTAATTTTCTCTTGTTTTCGACAGAGTCATTGAAAACAACAACCTCAAGATCAAAGAAATTAAATTTATTACGATATTCTGTTAACATGTGTTTATAATAAGACAAAACAATATTTAGCAAAAGTTTATTATGAAATATTCAATTTTAATTGTTACATACGATAGAGCAGACTTATTACAAAAATGTATTTCAGAAATACGTCACCAAGCTCCAGAAGTTCCAATTCTAGTTGGTATTAATGGTAATGATCCAAAAAGCTCACAATATCTTCAGAACATTTCCCAAGTGACCTTCAAGTCTTTTCCTAAAATGACTCCTGGAGAGGTGAGAAATGAACTTATTAAGCTAGTTGAGACCCCTTGGATATGCTTTTTAGACGATGATATTATCCCCTGCGAAGATTACTTCAAAATAGCTCAAGGTAATATAGAGCTTAAGTCTCTAGATATTTTTGGAGGACCAGACACTTCATATCCAAATGAAAGTCGACTTGAAGCTGCAATTTCTCTTGCTTTAACTTCTCCACTAGCCACAGCTCATTCTAGAAAACGGCATGTCGTTTCTAATCAATTTAAATCAGATGCTACTGAGCAAGATCTAATTCTCTGTAATTTATGGATGAAAACATCTATTTTTCATAAAGAAAAAAATAGCTTTGATAGTAGATTTTTTAGAAATGAAGAGAATGTGTTGTTAAATAAACTATTGAAGGAAGGAAAGACTACTCACTATTACGGAAACCTATTTGTTCACCATAAGAGAAAGAGTAATTTATTTCATATGATTTTCACTGTAATGAAAAGTGCAAACTTTAGAATGAAATCATTTCTTTTTTATCCTAATAGTTTCCAACCTATCTACTTAGTTCCAAGCATAGCATTCTTGTACTTAGTATATATTGCATTATTTCCAAGTGTATTATTATCTATACCACTATTCATTTACTTGATATCCCTTATCACATTAAGCTGGAAAATATGCTCGAAAGAAAAGAGAATGAATCTTTTCTTTCAAGTTATTTTAATTCAGGGATTGATTAATTTGAGTTACGGAATTGGATTTATTTCTCCACCAAGGCCTATAAAGTAGCCTTGGCCTCTTCACTTTTAGCCTCAAGAATTACTTGTTCTATCTTTCCTCTTTTAAGCTTTAAAGGAACCATTTTCTTAAGCCATACTCCATCATTTAAAAACCAGGCTCCAGTAATTCCAGACAAGTTTTCTTTATTCCTAATAATCATTTCTAACTCATCTCTTGTCTCAGGAGAATTATCCGAAAGAACGCTACTTATTACTCTAAAGGCATCATAAGCTCTCATCTCAATTAATCTTGGTTTGATCTTATATCTATCAATAAAGTTATTAACAAATGTATTATCTTTGATACTAAAGTCATCTCCAACAAAATAGAGAGAACCAAGCTTATAGCTCTCTCTACTTAAGGCCTGAGATCTCCAGCTTGGACCACCTATAATATTTAGATTAAAAGCATCAAAATAAGTAAATGATGGAATTATTTGTAAGGCCTCATTAGGAAATGCAGGAATAAAGACCCAGTCAAAATCTATAATAGGCTTAAGGTTTTGTATTCTTCTTGTTGAATGATTTTTTTCTAAAGAGTGAATGTCTTCCATAATTGAAAGCTCTTCTTCTCTCTCTCTTTTGTATTTTAGACCAAGAAGCTTTTGAATAGTTTCTCTGTGGTCAGTCTTACTTTTATCATATGTCTTAACATTGGTTACTTTAACATCGTGAATCTTAGCCTTTCTCCAAAATTCGTCAATATAGGCCCTTCCCCTTTCAGAATCAGGATATATTGCTGCGGCTTTCTTTCCAAAATGTGCCAGCATCTCTTCAGAAAAGAGGTTATCGACAAGAGACTCTACAGAACCAGGAATTTCTAATAGTAGGTGATTTTTTTCCTCTTTAGGTAAGTAAATTTGAGATAGAGAAATAAAGAAAACACCATGTTTTCTAGCTTCTAAGTATTCTTTTGTAGCTTCAGATGAGAATAATCCTCCGATTATTACAGAAACATAGTTTTTTTCTACTAGCTCTTTAACCCTATAGGCCCCAACAACTCCACTTCCTTCACTATCTTTAACAAATATTTCAAATGGAGGTTTTCCTTTTAACTTACTATTGAGCTCTCTAATACCATTATCTATTCCAATTAATGCTCTTTTACCAAACTCTACTTTATCTCCTGTCCTAGGAAGAATAACTCCAATAGAGTGTGGATTCATTTTCGTAAAGTTCTCTAATCTAAACCTAAAGTTCGCGACTAATAGAGATACTTCTTGAAAGTTGCTATATCTATCTTCTACCCACTCTAAAAGTTCTTTAGCGTCCTCTTTCTTACCTTTATAGTACAACTTTTCAGCTTCTAAATAACCGAGATAACCTACAACTAAGATTGGCTCATCTTCAAACTCTTGTAATAATCTTCTCTTTTGCTTTTCTTCTAGCTGAAAAAATGATCCCATCAATTTTTCATACATTACTTCAGACTTCAGTGCACTGAGAGAATCTATGGACGAAAGGTACCAAATAAGCGACTTCATCGCACTAGAAGGCTTCTCAAGTTCATTTGCAATATTAAAGTTTAACTTGTGAAATTTCTTACTCTCCACTGCTCCTAAGTTTTTAAATTCAGTTATTGAAAGAGTTGAAAACGCCCTATCTAAATAACCCATTTTATAATATGAGCTGGCTAGGTTTAAGTGAATTTGAGCTGTTAAGTTTTTATCAAGTCTTGATGATGACAATGCCATTTCAAAATTATAAATGGCCTGCTCATAATTTTTCCCACCAAAATTAATTACACCAATCAAATTTCTTCGAAGGGCCTTCTCTGTTGGTAAAAGTGTTTCAGTTTGATAAGACTTCAACTTTTTTAAAGCGACTTCAGACTGACCTTTTTTATAATCTTCTTTTACTGAAGTGATAAAAGTTAAAAATTTCTCAGAATAAAGGTCACTCGGATCTCCTCCAGAAAGAAGAGATATTCCAGTGCAAGAGCTAAACGCAAATAATATAATAGTAAAAATAATCTTTTTCATGATTTCTTCTCTTTTAGTCCGTTAAAAGTAAAAGACAATTGTACGGTATGCAAAAAGAAAGAGCTAGGCTGTTTTTATATGACACCAGTCAGCATTCGCTATATATTTAAGATATTTAACTAATCCCAAATAGAAAAAAAGACAGAACTCACTGGAGGCTCGCTCATAAAGTCTTCCATAGCTGAATATACACCTCTACCAGTAGTTAATGAACAAAATGAAACGCCATTTGCATGTGCACTAACTTTTATCGAAGTAAGCTTCACAATATTTATTTCTTTTTCAGGACAATTCTGCTCTTTCATCACTTGTATAATCAATCCCTTACAGTTCTCATAAGAAGGAGTATCGTTTGTTGTTACCTGAAATGGTAACTCACAAGCAATTGTAGAGCCTATTGAAAGTGTTATAAATACAAGAATTTTTAGTAAGTTCATATTATCTCCAGTTAATGGCACTCTAAAGCATCCAACAGAAAATGTAGCTCCTATAAGTAATTTTTACTTAATCCTCTACTCTTTTTTCATATCAAAAGATAGAACTCCTTATGAAAAGAATAGTCCTTCTACTACTACTTTCGCTCAATAGTTCAGCTTCAATTAATTTTGAAGACTTTATAGATTTAAAAGATGCACTTTATAGAGCTTTTGATGAGCTAAAACCAAATAGTGAACATACTCTAACCGTTAACAACACCTACAACTTACCTGAAGACTATTGGTGGAGCCTCGATGTAGTACACGCCTCGTACTCAAGACAAGGGAACTCACATAATATCTTCCTCTTTGGTGGATTCGCTAGGTTGAGTGAGATGAGCCTCGACGGACTTGCTATTACCGCCTGCCATGAGATTGGTCATGGGATTGGGAAAGCTCCTTTTAAAGACTCTGGTTCTTCTACGGAAGGACAAGCTGATTACTTTGCCACTAAAATATGCTTACCAATAGTTTTTAAATATCTTGCTCAAACAGTCGAAGTATCAAAATCTAAATTTAACCTCAATTTTTGTAGAGAAAGTGAGAACAATCACTACTGCTTAAGAGCTCTTACTGCACTTGAAAGTAATATATTCTTCTTTAAAACCCTTGGAGATACTGTTCACTTCAGTACTCGATCAACTGAAGTTGCAAGAGAGCTTAATACTTCTCCTACTTTCTATCCAAGTTCACAATGCCGTCTAGACACTAGCCTAAACGGTGTTCTAAAAAAACCGAGACCTGCTTGCTGGTATCCCATGGTACTTAACTAAAACACTCTAGAACGAGCGCGTCTTTCTTCTTAAATAAAATTTATTACTATGTAACGACAGGAGCTGACGTTGCTAAAAATTATCATTCTTACTTTAAGTTTAATTACATCCATAAATTCTTACTCCCTTGTAGGTGCTGGAGGGTATGTCCCCTTTGGACTTAGTACACAAAAGGAAGACGATGGCTCTAGAAGAACCTTTTCTTTTGAGCCATATATCTTTGTAAATACTATATTAAGAGCTCCATTCAACCATATATTTATGACTGAATTTGGATACGTTTTTCACACTTCAAAAAAGTATGATGAGTACAAGAAGTCTACGATGTTTCTTCTTTTAGACCTTGGCTATATGTTGAGATCAAACTTAGTTCTTCGATATGGAATAGGTATATTTAAAACCTCCATAAGCTCTGATGGAGCTGCAGTAACCCTTGCTAATGGAACTGGAACATCTACATTTTACCGTCCAAGTGAATCTAAAACTACCTACAACACAACATGGAATCTTGGAATTGAAAATTCTTGGAACAAGCATTACGCAACAAAGCTAGAGTTCTATCTATTTGAACCCATCTCATCCAAAAGAGATATTAGCTACTCACTCTCAATCGCTTACTACCTTTAGGATTTTTATATGTATAAACTATTAATAATATTTCTGCTTCCATTTAATTCTTTTGCATTCACGCTAACGACCAGTCCACCAACTAAGTTTTCAGCGAATGAAATAACAGTAAATGTATCAAGTGATAGCTGCGCTTCTGCAGGTATGACTAACTCAGTACTACTCGATATGGTCGAAGAAGCCGCAGAAGAATATTGGAATAGAGTGACCACTGCAAACATAAAGATTATAAAAGGAAGTATTGTTTCCACAACTTTAAATTCAATGACATCTATAGGACAAGCAGCATCTACAACTTCTCCTAACACAATAATTGTTGGATGTAGTACTAATACAACATTATTTCCAAGTCCTTCTAGTGACTCCACACTTGGAGTTGGTGGCATAGGGAACTATTCCGATGGACCAAAAGGGGCCTTTCTTGTAAATGCCAATGGTAACTTTATCAACCAAGGACAATCAGAAAAAACAGCAGTAATTGCACATGAACTTGGGCATGCACTTGGGCTAGGACACTCTTCGGATGAAGTTGCTTTGATGTATTATTCAGTTGGGGCGAAAACTCAGGAGCGTTTAACTATGGATGATAAGGATGGACTGACTTATCTCTACCCTAATGAAGACAAACTGCCTGCAAGCTGTGGTGCAATTACTCATAATAAAGATAGAGGTTTATTTAGCTTAAGTCTTATTGGATTAATGATGATGGCACTTCTATATTTAAAAAAGAAAAGGCCTTCATTTGAAGGCCTTAATTCTTATTGAAATAAGTTTTTAACTTTATCGAAAAAGCCGTTACTCATCGGATGAGAAGATTCTGTGTCAAAAGTTGATAACTTTTGGAAGAGCTCTTCTTGCTCCTTTGATAACTTTTGTGGAGTTTCAACATGGATATGCATGATTTGATCACCATTACCATATCCACCAAGTCTTTGAATCCCCTTTCCTTTTAATCTCATTTTCTTTCCAGATTGAGTTCCAGTAGGAACTTTAACTGAAACTTTTCCATCAAGAGTTGGAACTTCAACCTCAGCGCCAAGAGCTGCCTGAGAGAATGAAACAGGTATTGTACAGTGAACATCAAAACCATTTCTTTCGAAAAGTTCGTGTTCTTTGATATCGATGACAACATAGAGGTCACCAGCAGGTCCACCTTTAGAACCAGCGTCACCTTCACCAGTTAGCTTAAGTCTTTGTCCATGATCAATTCCACCTGGAACTTTAACCTCAAGCTCTGTTTTCTTTCTAGTTCTTCCATCACCATGACAAGTTCCACAAGGGTCACTTACTGTTTGCCCTGCTCCAGAACACTTAGGACAAGTTTGAGAAACTGTAAAGAAGCCTTGCTGTCTTCTTACTTCACCCATACCACCACACATGTCACAATTAACAGGTTTAGATCCATCTTTACCACCTGTTCCATGGCAAGTTTCACATTCTGCAAGTCTTGTCAGACTAATATTTTTTTCACAACCAAAAGCAGCTTCAGAGAAATCAACCTCTAAAGTCATTTGTAGATCATTTCCTGGTCTAGCAGCCGAGCGTCTACGCCCGCCTCTACTTCTTCCACCACCAAAAATATCTCCAAAGATATCTCCAAGGTCTCCAAAGTCTCCAAAACCGCCACCACCGAATCCACCTCCGGCCTGTCCGTCTACACCTGCGTGTCCAAACTGATCGTAACGAGATTTCTTATTCTCATCTAAAAGAACTTCTGCTGCCTCTGAAGCTTCTTTAAACTTTGCTTCAGCCTCGGCATCATCAGGGTTTCTATCAGGGTGATATTTCATGGCCTTTTTTCTATAGGCCTTTTTAATTTCGTCCTTACCAGCGCCTTTTTCAACCCCTAGAACTTCGTAATAATCTCTCTTACTCATAATATTCCTTATACGAGGAAGAGGTGTTGGATGATTTTAACCACCGAACACCTCTACATCATTATTTATTCTTTCGGCATTAGCCTTCTGTGCAATTAAACTTCTTTAAAGTCTGCATCAACAACATCATCGTCGTCTTTCTTAGCTTGTCCAGCTTCTGGCCCTGGTTGCTCACCACCCATATCTGGCCCAGCTTGACCTTCAGCACCTGGCTGTTGGTACATTTGTTGTGCAATTTTATGAGAAGCGTTCTGTAGTCTTTCTTGCTCAGCTTTTAACTCATCAAGAACTTCAGACTCTAGTTTCCCTTTTGCAGCTTCAATTGCAGCTTCAAGTTCTTTCTTATCACCTTCAGCTATTTTATCTCCACCATCTTTAATCATTTTTTCACTGCTAAGAATTAAAGCATCTAAACCATTTCTAGTATCAACGATTTCTCTTCTTTTAGAGTCAGCATCTTTATTAGCTTCAGCTTCTTTAACCATTCTTTCGATTTCATCATCAGAAAGTCCTGAACCAGCAGTAATCTTAACTTCTTGCTTATTACCTGTCGCTTTATCAACAGCAGAAACATTTACGATTCCGTTAGCATCGATATCAAAGATAACTTCAACTTGAGGAACACCTCTTGGAGCTGGAGCAATTCCTGTTAGATCAAATCTACCAAGAGTTTTGTTATCATTAGCAAATTCTCTCTCACCTTGAAGTACGTGGATAGAAACAGCTGGTTGATTATCTTGAGCTGTAGAGAAAACTTGAGATTTCTTTACAGGAATTGTTGTATTTTTGTCGATGATTTTAGTTGTTACACCACCAAGAGTCTCAATACCTAGAGAAAGTGGAGTTACATCTAGTAAAAGAACATCTTTTACGTCACCAGCAAGTACACCACCTTGAATGGCAGCACCAGCAGCAACTACTTCATCAGGGTTAACACCTTTAGAAGCTTCCTTACCAAAAATCTCTTGAACTCTAGCTTGAACAGCTGGCATTCTTGTTGAACCACCAACAAGGATAACCTCATCAATTTCGTTCTTATCAAGTCCAGAATCTTCAAGACAAGTTAAACATGGTCTTGCAAGAGCTTCTAAATCTTTAGCGATTAAAGACTCAAACTTAGCTCGAGAAAGGTTAATGTTTAAATGCTTTGGCCCTGAAGCATCAGCAGTAATAAATGGTAGGTTAACGTCAGTGCTATTTACATTTGAAAGCTCATGCTTAGCTTTCTCTGCAGCCTCTTTAAGTCTTTGAAGTGCCATTTGATCTTTTCTTAAATCAATTCCTTCAGTCTTATTGAATTCTTCAGCTAGGAAGTTAATGATATCTTCATCAAAGTTTTCTCCACCTAGGAATGTATCACCGTTAGTCGCCTTAACTTCGAAAACACCGTCAGTCGTAATTTCAAGAATTGAAATATCAAAAGTACCACCACCGAGGTCAAATACAGCGATATTCTTATCTACTTTTGAATCAAGTCCGTAAGCAAGTGCCGCAGCAGTTGGCTCATTGATAATTCTTTTAACTTCAAGACCAGCAATTTTACCAGCATCTTTTGTTGCTTGTCTTTGAGCATCGTTAAAGTATGCAGGAACAGTAATAACTGCTTCAGATACAGACTCACCTAAGTAGTCTTCAGCTGCTTTCTTTAGTTTCTGAAGAACGATTGCAGAAATCTCCTGTGGAGACATTTCTTTTCCATCAACTTTAACCCAAGCATCACCGTTTTTATTTGCAAAGATTTCAAATGGAGCAACATCAGCAAACTTCTTAGCTTCTGGAGTATCTGCCTTACGACCGATTAGTCTCTTAATTCCGTATAATGTTTTAGTAGGGTTTGTAACAGCTTGTCTTTTTGCTACTTGACCAACTAAGTTGTCACCGTTGCTAGCGAAACCAACTACTGAAGGAGTTGTATTGTGCCCTTCTGCATTAGCAATAATTTTGTACTTTCCGTTTTCAAGAACCGAAACACAAGAGTTTGTTGTACCTAAATCTATTCCAATAATTTTACCCATGGTAATCTCCTTTATTATTTTATAATTAATTTTTTACTATTATTACTTTTGCCGCTCTTAATAAACGACCATTTAATATATAACCTTTTTGAAACTCTGAAATAATCTCATCATTCTCTTTTCCTTCAGCAGGCTGCTGCGCCATAGCTTCATGAAAATTAGGATCAAAAGTTTTACCTACAGATTCTATTTCTGTTAACCCATTAGATAGAAGAACATCAGAAAATTGTTTCTTAACCATATCTACACCTACGTAAATATTTTTAACTTTTTCATCTTCATCATTTTCAATAGCTGTAAGTGTTCTATCTAAGTTATCTAAAACATCTAATAAAGATGATAGAACTTTTTCATTTCCATATTTAAGAAGATTATCTGTTTCTCTAGCCTGTCTCTTTTTAAGATTTTCCATCTCGGCTGCTAGATAATAAAACTTCGCCTTAAAGTCTTCTTGCTCAGCCTCAGCTTTTTCTTCTTCTGATTGCTCTTCTTTAACTTCTAAAGTTTCAACGTTGTCATTTTCATTCTCAATCTCTTCAGAAATTGGTGCACTCTCTTCAACTTTAGCTTCTAAATTTTCAGTATTTTCCGTAGTCATTTTATTTCTGCTCCTAAAGCTTATTCATATCTTTCTATAAGATGGTTTCAAAACGATTAGTGTCAATACTAGAAAAATAAAAAACTTTCCTCACAACCTACATATAAATAAAAACAAGGCCTTAGAGCTTTGGCATCATACTTGTAACTATATTAGTAGATAAAGGACATACTTAGATAAGTACCTGAAATAGTGTTCAACAGCCAGCTAAGGAATTGACGAGTGTCGAAAGTTAAGACAATTATTCTTCTTCTCATCCTATCTTGTAATGTATTTGCAACAGGCATTGATGTGTCTGAAGAATATTTATTTTCTAAAACACAGATCCAAAATCAATCGTTCAATAAAGAGCTTTTAATCAGTTATCTCAAATCTCAAACTATTCTATTAATCCCAGGAGTTCTTTCTCAATCATTTAGCTCAATATCGAATCAAAAAATTAAAATTGACTACCTTATTGGTGACATCTTCAGTGACCACGAAGACTGGTTAATTGAGCAAGGACTAAACTATGAGTCCCTCGACATAGAATCTGAGGCATCCCCACAAGAAAATAAGGAATTCATCATCCAAGTATTAGAAGATCTACCTGATGATATTATTATTTTCACACACAGCAAGGGTGGACTTGATACACTAGAGGC
>NZ_JBFGYP010000049.1:0-20770 GCF_041587335.1 Halobacteriovorax sp. | reverse complement strand
TGCACAATACTAGCTAAAGGGTCATTGACTCCCTTGCCTATTTCTACACTCATAAAGTTCTCCTATATATTTTGTCAATATAGCAGAAACTAAACAATTTTCAACGCACCATGTAAAAATGATCCTAACCTAAACGCTTAATATTACTCAGGTTTAGGACCATACATCAATCCATTACCAAAGAATGTATAAAATATCTTACTTGGATCAGAAGGGTCTAATGTAGTATGGTAACCGTTGTGCTGAAGAGGTACGCTTAGGTTCTTTTTCCACGTCTCTCCACCATCCCTAGTGTAAATTAAACCACCATCACCCCATGTACCCTCAATTTGCCACCGACCATTCAAATAAATGCTATTTGAATCATTTGGATCCATAACAATAGATGTAGGATGTGTGTATTGAATATGCCGGTACCAATTTTCACCTCCATCCTCAGTTTTCCATATACCAGTGGCAAGCCAGTTCTTATTATTTTCATAATCACCAAGCCAAATTGTTTGTCGGTCACTTCCTTCGGAAAAATCAACTGCAAACGCCGTAGGATAGTACCAAAGCTTATATTGCTCTTCTACCTCTTGTGGATGATGAACAACTCCTCTCAACAGTCTCCAAGAGGTGCTGCCTGAGTCTACTTCTAAAATATATAAACCTGTTTCTTCTCTATTACTAAATTCAGGAGCGTCACCTGTAACTAACGCATAAACGTTTCCATTCTCTGGATCAACCTCAATCTGAGGAATCACTTTTACACCACTTGGTAAACCTGAATTAATATAACTCCAAGTTTTACCAGCGTCAGGAGAATATATTACTCCATCTCCATGTGAACCAGCGTAAATCCTGTCTTCATTCTGATCATAGGCAATTGTTAAAAATTGACGATTAAAATCGTCATCAAGAGGAGTGACTCTTATCCAGCTATGCCCTTTATCTTCAGTCTTAAAGACACCACCACTCCCCTTATGAGGCCATGAGTGCCATCCTTCAGGATAGTCATGAGAACTGCCGGAGACAGCGAAAGCGATATTTTCGTCATTAGCAGGAAAAGCATAATCATAATTACTATTATAAAGCGCCTGCGAAATTCTGAATGTTTTTCCACCATCCTCTGTAACCATTCCTCCAATATCTGCCATAGCAGCGTAACCTAGCTTTGGGTTAGCCGGATGGAAAGAGAAGTTATAGACAGTAGTTACCTCTAACCCAATAGACTTCCACTTTTTACCTTTTACCTTCTCTCCAACATCTGCATATTCTGTAAATGGTGCCGACCAATAATCACCACCATCTCTAGAAACATGTAAGAAAAATTGTCCAGAGCCAGCAACAGTTGAAGAGTTTCTTAAGTTAATTTCAAAACTTTCATAACCATCATCCCACCATCCTTGCTCAATAGCAGGAGCACTATATTCTATTTTCTCTTCAGGCCAGGCAGCGTAAGGTGTAACATCCCAGTTATACTGATGTAGTTTTAAATCAAAGTTTGATCCACGATTTACACTTTTCCAAACTTTTGTTCCATATTGCCTAATCCAATACCTACTACCAGTTGTAAAAATAGTTTTAGAATCATTTTCGGCCATCTTAATATGATCGCCACCAACTTGATTAGTTTGTGAAAACGTACCATCATAATTTCCAACCCATAAAAAACCACAGTGTTTAATAGTCTCTTCAACTCGGTCAGCACCTTCCTCGGATTCAAAATCAAACGCCCAAGAACAAGCATCAATACCATTATCATCAATAAAAGATAGAGTGAGCCCACTCGAGTCTCTCCCAGCGGTAAACTTTCTAATACTTAAACCATTTGTAGGAGTATAGAACTTACTAAAACTCTCTCCACTATCAATAGATTTATATATACCATCAGCAACTGCATGATAAATAACATGGTCACTTTTTGTAGTGTAATCTATATAGGTACCAAGAGAGTCTGTATAAAAGTCAGATATTCGTGTCCAGTTTTGACCTTGGTCTCGACTAATTATCATTCCCTTAGTCGTTCCACTTATCATTAAGTTTTCATTATAACTATCTCCACGCCAATACCTAATATATTCATCATCATCAAGACCAATATTAATACGATCCCAGCTTTTTCCTCCATCAACACTACGGACAGGAAATTGGCCTCCAGGAGCATGAAACAAAACATCAGGGTTTGAAGAAAACCCTACAGAGACAGCATGATCGATATCTGGAGAGAATACTGTTTCAAGATGATAAACAGCATCCCACGTTTTTCCAAAATCGACACTTCTAAACAGAGTTCCCATATCTGTCCCAACAAACCATAGAGAGCTATAAGGAGAAATAGAGATCCCACTCATTGCACCACCACCACCAATTCCTAATATTTTATACTCTGAAGATTGGCGATCATCTAAATAAGACTTTGATTCAATATCATCAGACCGAAACTCTCCTTCGTCTTCAGAAGGAACCTCAACTTTACAACTGAATGTAAAAATAAGAATAGATATAAAAAATAACCCATTTAGCGACTTCATAAATTCTCCTTGAGAAGCTTATCGACTCTTCACTCAAAGGTATGAATAAAATAAAAGGGTAAATAGATGTGGAATATATTGCAATTAGAAGTAAAAAAACCCCTTAGACAAGGGGTTTACAATAGTACTGACTTAAAAAGGTCGGTATTATAAAGACTGAGCAGCAGTAATACTATTCATGATAACATTGAAGAATACACCATCTAAAACAAGCTTACCTTCAACTTCAGTAACACCAAGAACAAGTTTTCGTTTATTTTTTGAGTCTACTAGCTCAAGTACACCTCTACCTGCATTATATTTAACTTTAGAAAAATTCATAAGAACATTTCTATTATATAGAGCTCCTTCAATTTTTGGAGAATCAGAACGTCTTTTTAAAACCTTAAGAGTAAGATCTATATCACCAACCTTTAGATCATACTTACCAATGAAGTCTTCAGTATTTAAATCTAACTTATCAGTTCCCTCAGATACTTGACGAGTTCCAACAATTTGAGATCCAGTGAACTCAGCAGTACCAAACCTTTCAGAGAAAAACACTCCACTAATACTTCCTGATTCAGGGTCTAAATCAAATTTTACAGCTGTACCAGAAAAGTTTTGTTGATTACTATATACGTCCTCATTACTAAAAAGTGTATTACCAAGTATTCCTGCTTGATAAAAAGCAAACTTTTCTAATCTAGCTCCTGAGTTATTCATAGTAATAACTAAACCTGAGTTAGAGTTCGAATCCATCACAGAAATTCTATCGATTTTTATTTGTTCATTTAATTCAGGATCAACAAAAGTTACAGAATAAACACCTTCATATTTAGGTTCAAGTAACATAACCTTTTTAGTCATACTGTCTACGAGATTTACAGCAGACTCATAAAGATAGTATTCATCACCGACTGTTCTAACATGTTCTTTAGCAAACTCAGCAAAGGTTACGACTTCATTAATTTCACTAATTGTTTCATACTTTTTAGATAAGTTGTGCATTGTAGACAAAAAACCATACCTTGCAGATTGAACAGGTTGTTCTTTAAAAAGTTCAATTAAAAAGTCAGAATCAACAGGTGTAATTTTAATGTACTCAATTGAAACATCACCTAAAAACTCCTTAGCATCACGACATGACCACTTATCACATCCATCAAGTTCTTCATAAACAGGAACTAATTTCTTAAATTCAGTATAAAGATTTATTATAGCTTCATTTGAAAGTCCTTCCATTTTATCTTTTAGGAAGTAAACCAGCTCTCCTCTAGCATTGAGACTCATTGATCTAATACGACTCTCAAGGTCATCTTGACATAAAAGTAATCCAGTTGTTTCCAAACACTTATCAATAGATTCTGCAGTTGGAACTAAAAGTGCATTCATCCCCTGCACGTTCAATGTTATAAATAATGATAATGATATTAATAGTGATCTCATCTGAGTATCTCCTAAAGTTATTGTATTTAATATTTCTTTAATAATGCTAAATTTTAATTCATACTTCATATTCAAATAACCTCAGTAAAGAATGAGGTAATTCGATAGGCCATCTACAAACTTATTAATGCTTGTAAAACCCTGAGATATCCAAACTGGCCTTACTTGCAAAGTTGAAATCATCAAACGATGATAATGATTTATATTTTGCTAAAGCAAAGTCTCTATAGTCACTTAGTAAGTCTAAAGAAATTCTTAGTGCATTATCATCACTTATAAGACCATATTCATTATTATCAATTACTTCATTGAAGAGTGCTAAAGATTGATTATAAATTGAAGAATGATGCTTAGATAATTGAGTTGAAGAAAGTAATTTATCATAGCTCCCAATTAAATTAACTCTGACTTTTCTTGCCTCACTATTTTCTCTTAGTTGAGCTTGTCTGTGCTCAGCTTCAGCAAGTCTAACTCTCTTACCATAAGAAAAACGTAATCCTCCAAATGTAATAATAGACCATTTAGTTGATTTAACCTTAGCCTTATAAGCAGCAGTGAGATTGGCATAAAATAGAAATTTTGAATTTTTATAAAGCGAATCATGTTTGAGACTATTAACATCAATATCTTTGATTTTTTCTAAATCAAGTACAGACTCAACCGGAGCAATGCTATCTACAGGAGTATCAAATGAAATTGCTAATAAATTTCTAAAAGCTTCTAATTCTTTAATATAAAGCATTTCAATATCAAGTCTTTCAATTCCTAGATAAAGAAGTCTTTTATTTAATTCTGTTTCCAGAGCAATTCTTTCTTCTTCTTGCTCTTGAGTTTCTTCTTCTTGCTCTGTTAGTCTATCCTGATAAAATGATGTTATAAGTTCAGCTTCAAGATCAATTGTTTTTAGCACCATTTCATGAATAAGAATGTCATAATATAGATGTGCCATATCATTCTCAATACTCTCTTGCATTTGTTTATAATTATAGTATTGAGCTTTCCTTATATACTTCTTACTTTTCACATTAAAAGCTTTCATAGGAATAGATAGAATCGCTTCTGTAATTACTGCTTCCCAAAGGTAATTTAAACCTAGAGACATCCCGAGAGCTTGACCAGTTGAGAACGGGCTAAATTGAGAACGAGCAATATTGACTTCTCTCTTAGCTTTAAAGTAATTTTCATGAGATAGCTCTATATCAATATTTTGATTGACCGAAGTATCTTTCAATTCTCCTAATGAACTATCCTCTTCATTAACAACTGAAATCTCATTTAATCTAGACTCAAGTGTTGAAAAGATAGCAGGGAGTTTCCCATGAGTAATTCCTATAGAAAGTATCGCTGCTATTAATATTTTTAAGATGTACGCATTCATATAAAATCCCAATATTAAAGGTTAGCTAAACTTGCAGGAACTGTTGGAAGATCAAGCATATTGATACCTAAAACCCTCTTAAGCCTAATCAGTAAGATCTCTTTTTCATACTTAAGTGAAGTTAGCTTTCTCTCTAGAACAAGAGAATCAATTTCTGCATCTTTGACTTCTATAAAATCAACTAGCAAGTTGTCATAGTCTAAATTAACATTCTCTAGATTTTCATCTGCAATTTCTTTAAGTTGCTTATAACTTTCTACTTTCTGTTCAATTCTATTAATAAGAGTGTAAAGGCTTGCAACCTGATTTCTAATTTCAATGATAGTTTTTTTCTTTTCAAGCTCAACTTGTCTTACATTAGACTTAGCAACTCTAACTCTAGCTGGATAATCAAACCCAATTCCTGACCAAGAAAGCCAAGAAATGGCCTCAGAGTCTTCTCTGTACTCAGCAGCTTCTAATAAATAATCAAACTGCTTCACTTCGAAACTTCTTTCGACAGCAAGATCAGCGGCAACTTCCACACTCTCAGGGTAATCAAAGTAAATATTATCAAAGCGAGGCTTCTCTAATGATATAGCCTCAGTTAAATCATCTACTCTTAAAATTAGCTTAAGTGCAAGCTCCTGAGTATCAATAACTTCTTTAGTAACTAGAGTATTTGTACCAGCGACAATCGAACTTCTATGGTAGTTATTGTAACGAGAAAATGACATGTCCCCTAATACATAAGACTCATAAGAACGATTTTTAATCTCATCTTTAATTGCTTTCTCTTTTTCAAATGATACAAGAAGTTCTTTGTTAAGATTCATGATATAAAATGTTTTTTCTAGATCTAGAATCATATTCTTTTGAACTACACGGCGATTTACTGAAGCGGCCTTTGCCATCTCTTTTGCAGCTTTAGCATCAAAATACTTGTATGGCTCTGGAATTACAGATCTTAGGATTGTATATTCATAATCATATAAGAACACATCAACATTAACACTTGGAAGAAGATCTAAAGTTCTTACACTTGCAGTTTCTTTTGCTTCAATATAGTTTTCGTACGCGAGAGCAATGTTTATATTGTCATCAATAACAGTATCTTTCATGTCATTTAAAGTTAGATAACTTGTAGCAAATACATTTGAAGTGAATAAAAGTACTGCTAAAGCAGGCACGCGTATTTTCATGCTTTTCTCCGATTTAAAATATTATTACTTTATTTATGAATACCTAATACCAAATAAAACAGGAGGGTCGTGTAATTTCTCATTTATTTGTAAATATTATAGATTTAAAAAAAGTTACTACTTATTAATCCAAAGAATAGTATTCTCTCCTAGAGCAGTAACAGTACCTGAATATACGTCAATGTTATGAAACTTCTCTTCTAGCCTAGATTGTCTAGATTCACTCAACTCTAAGTAACCGTAATTTATAGATAAATCTGGATATATCTCGGAGCCACTTTCGAAGCTGAATAAATCAAATATTACCCCACCAACACCTTGAAGATCACCTCTACCGGCATTTAACCTCCATATAAGAGCATCTCCTGCAGACTTAGTGTAATCTTCACTTTGAACAGAGAAATCTATTCTTGATGGTAATTTAAAGACTTCCTCTGACACAGTTAATAGGCTTAATTCATTATCAGAATATTGAAAGTAGTTATCTCTGTAGAAATAACTTATGGCCGAAAGGTCTAATCTCTCTAATTTATTAAAGCTATACTTATAAAAAGTTCTATTGCCTGACGGCTCATAGTAGCTCCCCATATCTGTTAATAATAAAATTCCATCGTTAGTGACTTCATAATGATCAAGGAAGTTACTTAAAAATAGTGAGGATTTAAGCCTAAATTTCTCCAGACTTGAAATAAAGATATTTTTCTTAACACTATCGACATCTACAGAGTACGCAAGAGTTTTAGCAGGTTTTGAGTAGAACTCAAGCTTTGATTTACCATTAACTAGGCAAGAGAATTCATGATCTTTTAATTTATAAAGAAAAGGACAATATCTATCTTCATCTTTGTATGAAAATTGACCTACTATAAAGCTATCATCTAGATAGATCTGATCAACCTTACCTTGATAAAATGAATCTAAAGTTGAAATTTTTTCAAGTTCATCTAACTTTATGATATGCCCACCATTACTTGTCCAAATGAGCAGGATGTCTTTATAGTCCTCTACTGAGTGAATAACTCCTTCTGATACTTTAGAAAGCTTGAGAGTTTCAATATCGACAACAATAACTGATGAGCTATCATAGAAAATAAAAGAATTTTCATTTTGAAAACTCTTAACTTTTCCTGAAAATTTATAGAGCTCAGAGAGTCCACTAGTAACATTTGCACTTAGTACATTATTCTTTATAGAGAAGTATTGTCCTCGACTATGGAGAAGGAGTTCTTCTCCCTTTTGAGCTTTTCTAACGCTTTCACTCGAAATTAAGTCAACAATTTCCATATTATTGAGTAAGGCGAAACTATTTTTTGCTATAAATAATGAATCAAATTTACCAAATACAAAAGTGCTCACATCTTTTAATAAACCTAATTTTCGATCTATCGAAGCTCGAGGGTCTGAATTAAACAATGGAATTCTCTTCTCCCATTCATCTAATGAAAGCTCAAAGTCTAGCTGCTTAATAGTTTGTGAAAAGATACGAGCTTTATCTTCAACACACTTCTTAGAATTATCATAATAATCACATAGGTCATGATAGCGAGAATAATTTTTTAGAATTTGAGCATCTATATGGTACGTGTGGTAATCCCACCAGTTTCCTGAATTTGAATTACAACCATACGTACAATCTGTTTCACTTAAGCGCTCTTCTCTTTTGGAAAAAAGATCTTTTAAGTTTTGCGAGTAAGAAATAAAGTGATCAGAGAAGTTTAATCCCCACCTTTTCTCTAGGGAGACACTTGGGTCACTTGAATAAAGGCCACTTTCCCAAATATAGAGAATATCTGAAAGACTAAGCTTTAATCCCTCTATAAAGACAAAAGTGCTATTAAGCCCATGTATCCATTTTTGGTGGGTATCTCCCTCCTCATACTTATATGTTGAAAAAATTAACTCATACTTTTTAAACTTCTCTTCAACCTTTCTATCACGACTTGGAGTACTCCAATTATCCCAGTTAAAGCTCCCTTCAGAGCAGTCATTAACACTACAGAATGAAGCTCCTTTTTCAACTATATCAACTCTTTGATTGATATAATTTTTTAACTCCTCTAGTGAAAAGTCTAAAAGTGAAGCAATAGAATGAGAAGGCTTAATTCTCTTAAATAAAGATTTATAAAACTCTTCACCTTTTTCAAGCCCATCTCCTTCGAATTGATTAGGGCCATAATCAGGATGCTCTTCATGTCTAGCAAGCCTCCATGACCGTCTAGTTCTAATGGGCCACTTATGTGCAAGTATCTCTAGAGAGCCATCAGTAGGCCAACCCTCATCAAGAT
Source organism: Halobacteriovorax sp. (assembly GCF_041587335.1). Taxonomy (GTDB): domain Bacteria; phylum Bdellovibrionota; class Bacteriovoracia; order Bacteriovoracales; family Bacteriovoracaceae; genus Halobacteriovorax. Next base: position 11,982 of record NZ_JBFGYP010000049.1, on the reverse strand, counting down.
ATATTTCTTTGATAAGTAGTCTTCTATCTCGTGGAGATGTTGATGCCCAAGTATATAATGGTATAAAGTTGTTCTCAGCATAATCACTTTGTGAAAAAAGACGTGTATGCCAAGAGTTATTCTTATTATTGATAATATATCGACCAGCGATTAATCCCTCTTGGTCTAATTTTACAGGAAAACTATCACGCTCTAATGACCAACTAGTAGTACTATTCATTAAAAAGTTCAGTGCTCTTAAAAATAACTGATCGCTATACCAATTCTTATGTCTTGGTAATTTACGCCACTTTCTTGGTACATCATCTTGCGTAAACAAGTCTCCAGTTGATGTCAGCCGATTAGCAGCTGGAAGCTTGTATTTACGAGCAAAGATCCATCTAAGCCCTACAACAATGTCAGCACAGTCTGTTTCAATTTTGTGACGATAAAAAAATTCTGAATCAACTTCTTTCTCTATCCAAGAAGCATACTTTTGCTCCCATTCACTGTTCCAGTAATTTTCAACAATCCAGAACTCTTTTGATTTTCGCTTACCACTATCAGATAGAAGAGACCACTTAGATAACTTACCTTCCTTAAGAGAAGGATGTTTTTTAGCTAACCACAGGCTAGCCTCCTTACTGTTAGTAAATACATTAGACTCAACAAACTCCTGAAAATCGCCACGATTTTGCTTAAAAACAGTAATTTTATAATGGTTATTTTCATTTAGAAGAGTTGCAAATTTTCGAAATGTGGATGTTTCTGACTTATAAGTAATAGGAAATGCATTCACAGCGCTAGCGACTAATAGAAATAGAATTGAAATTAGAGTCTTAAGCATCATAAATAATTTCCTTGTAGAGCGTATATCTACAGCTTTCTATGCCCCCTATCAATAAATATGTAATAAATTTATAAAAATGGTTATTAGGGTAACTACTGTGCTAAGTATCTCTTAACTGGAGAAGTGTATGAACAAAGTATTAATTTTTAGCTTATTAGTATCAACGTCAACTTTTGCTGAAAGCAAGTGGGTTTCATTCGATCAAGAAGTGAAGCAGGCCCTAGAAGATAATAATAAATCAAAGCACTTAGGCATTCTACCAATAAGCTTAACAGATGGAGTTTATTATTCAAAAATTAAGAAAGAAAACCTTCCAAAGCTATCAAGGTTCATAAAGAAGTCATTAAAACGTCATGGAGGCTTTATACAGCATCCAGAAAGGCCTTCAGCAAGAAAAAGAATACTTAGTCAAAAATCATGGCGCGAAAATAATATCAAATATTCTATAAACAAGAAAACTGAAGTTAAAGTTGCAATGGATCTTCTTAGTGAGCCAAATATATCAAAAGATATTATTCATTTAACTTCCTACCACACAAGATATCATGCCAGTAAAGAAGGCCTTGAGACTATGCAGTGGATCTATAATAACTGGAAAGAATTAACGGCTCACAGAAATGATGTAAGCATAGAATATTACAAACATAAAGAGTCTCCACAACCATCAGTAATATTAACTATAAAAGGAAAGAGCGATAAAAGAATCATTGTCGGAGGACATGCTGACTCAATCAATACAGATGATGAAGGTATTCACTCCCATGCACCAGGCGCAAATGATAATGCAGCAGGTATAGGAGTTTTAAATGAAATACTTCGCGTATTGATGAAAACGAATTTTAAGCCCACTAAGACTGTTCAGTTCATAGCCTACGCTGCAGAAGAAGTTGGAATCCTAGGATCTTATGAAATAGCAAGAGAGTATGCTGAGAAAGATATTGAAGTCGATGGTATTCTACAAATTGATGGTGTGAATTATAAGGGAACAACTTATGATATGGCACTCATTGACGACAATACATCAAAAAAGCAAAATAACTTCCTTGCCATGATCATAGATGAGTATTTAAAAGTGAATTGGGGCTATGTACCTTGTGGTTATGGATGCTCTGATCATGCTGCCTGGAACTATGAAAGCTATCATGCAAGCTTTCCTGTAGATGCTATTCCAAGTGAGCAAAACCCCTATGAACACACTTCTGAAGACACCTTTGATAAGTCAAACAACAATGCTGTTCATGCATTAATGTTTGCTAAGATCGGAGTCGCCTACACTATAGAGCTTGATAACCTATAGACACAATTTATTAAAGCTCTCTCTCTGCTGTCTGTAGGAGAGCGAGCTTTATCAGTACAGGCCTTAAATTGAGAGAATATTCACATAGTTAAAGCTTAGAGAAACTAAGTATTAAATTAATCGATACACTATTAATTCAATATTCATTTTTGACAAAAAAAGCCTGCATATTAGCAGGCCATGTTTTCATAAAAATATTTGATTCTGATTAAGCTGAAAGCTCAGAGAAAGATTTAAAAAATACCATCTTTTTAATTGTGTAGTAACAAATCATAACATTAAAAAGAAGAGATTCTTTATTATCAATATAGAAACTATCATAGACAATTTTCTCTTTAGCTACTGCATCATATGGTAAACAAATCTGAGCAAAGCCTGTTATTCCAGGCTTAACTAGCTTTCTCTTTGTATAATTTGGAATACTTTGATCATAGTCTTCAACAAACACTGGTCTCTCTGGACGTGGGCCAATAAAAACCATTTCACCTCGAAGAACATTTAGTAACTGTGGAAGCTCATCAATATGTGATTTTCTTAAAAGCTTACCTACTTTAGTTACACGAACATCATCTTTAGTTGCCAAAACTGCACCAGTCTTAGCTTCAGCATCAGTAAACATAGTTCTAAATTTAATGATTTCAAACTCTTTACCATCTTTACCAACTCTAACCTGCTTATAAAACACAGCTCCATTTGAGCTAAGCTTTATTACAGCAGCAACAGTTAACAATAGAGGTGAAAAAAGTATAAGCATTATAAGAGCGAGTACTCTAGAGATAAATCCACTACAACGATCCTCAACTTTAACAGCACTAAACAGTGGATTATTCGTATAGAAATACCCTGTAATATTAAAATTTGTTAAGCTAAAAAATTCAGTTGCAGACATGAACTCCCCCAATCTCAATGATTAATTTAGCCGGAATTTAGCATCAGCATAATTCTAATGCAGTAACTTTTTCATAATAGAATAAAAGTTACATAGTCCTGACTAAAGTAGTGATTGAGAAAGAGGTATATACTATAGCTTCTTAAGAAAGTAAAAAACTTTTGTTCTTATTTCTCCGCTAGAAAGAAGTTTAGGAGGCTTATTATTTATATATCCTTTTTTTCTATCGAGGATATTTTTATTACGAATAGTTTTAAGCCAAGACAGAGCTTTTTTTCCCTGATGTCCCGAGGACTTTGCCTTTATCTCTAAAAATTTTAATAATTTGTAATCTATGACTCCTTGAATTGCTTGCTCATATTTAATAGTAGACAGGAGTTCACCTGAAGAAGTCGGGTACAACATCATTGCATCATTCTCACGACCATCTAAGTCATAGTAAGGATAGTTTTGATTCGCACTCAAGTGCCACCCTAGTAAATGAGATAGCCCTTTAGACCTTAAAACATACAGCCCTGCGCCAAAAGCAAATTGAGGATTATCCAGAGGAAGACTAGCCGGATTATATATCCCCCATTTCTTAATATTACGGAGCTCTTTATTATTCAGGTTGGAGTATGAGCCTTCATCAAAGATTTTATTAATTCTTCTATGAGATTTATCCATTGAAGAAAAACCTCCTAAAAGTAAGAAAGGAGCTTTCTTTTTAAGTTTTGTTCCAATAGAAATATCCTCTTTCATACGATCAGAGTAACCACCGGCCTCATCTGAAAAAGTATGGACGAATTTTGGCCATTGCTTCAATTTCTTCTTAAAGAGATTTATCTCTGCAGAATTAGACTTAAGTAGATATTCTGTAAGGTCTTTATCAGAACCGTACGAAAATACGGTTCTTATTTTATTACTAATTTTTGCAGAGTTCATTATGTTATTAAAGAGAGGGTCTGTAGGATCATTAGCAGTACTGAAAGTTGTAAAACCATCTTTAGTAACTCTTTCCAAGTACTTGAAGGACCAATCTTTTATACTTTTATTTACATCACTTGAATTATAATCTGTACGATAGTACTTGTAGGATAATGGGTTGAATCCAAGAAATCCAACAGGGATGTCTAAGTCATCTAACGACCCTTTTAAAATATTGATACTAATTGGAAAGGAGTATGCCTTATCTCCAAGCTTTATTTTAGCAGTTAAGTTTAGATTACTTTGCGCGCAACTTTCTAAGACAACAAGGTTTAATAGAAGCTGATTGTTTATTTTTGTAGGTATTATACTTTTAGTATTTAATTTTCTTAACTGCTTTGTACCTATTATATATGTTTCATGGTTACGGTCTTGAGAGATAAATTGATATTGACCTCTATTCCACTCATAAGAAAAACACTTACTCTGTTTTGATTCAACACTAATTTCTAGTGATTCCTCATTATTACTAAAGGCAACAAAGTTGAATACATTCTTTACTCCTCTTAATGTAGATTTATTAATTTTTTTCTTAGCTACTCTATATACACCTAAAGGCGTCACTCTAGATAAACTATCAAGAACTGATACGTGAGTCTCTTGAACGTCCTTAATAACACCAGGAGAATATCGACCAATAAGTTTGAAGTCATCTCTTAATTGTCTATTTAACTTCTCTATAAACTCTGCTCCCTTCTTTTTTTCAATAACAGGGTAAATGGCCATCCAATTTAGGGCAATACCAGACTCATCACCAGAGAGAACAAGCTTTAACTGATTGTTTTTTACTTCTACCTCATATTCAAGAGGTTTAAAAACATCTGATAAATAAAGATCCCAGGGGTGGTCCCCATGAGAAGGTTCAATATTTTCAAATCTAAGGAAGTCTTTTAAATATTCATCGACATTTGATCTAGTTTCTATTTTCACAACTTCATCTTGGATTGAAAGTGTTCTCTTATGCCAAAATGGAACATCCCAATAACCTAACATATTCCAATTCAGGAAGATTTTATACTTACCGTTTGGTAAGCGAACCTTGAATTCATTCTCGTTAACTAAGAGGGTATCTCTATTTAATTTATCTGAATATATTGAGTCATGACTCTTGTCGACCTTCTTTGAAAAGCCAAACTCATCATTAGCTGTAAGAACATGAAAAGGAGTAACGGGGTTGAAGCAATCATAAGCATCATCAGATCTCTCTACAAAATCAAAAAGTCTAAGTCCTTTGAATGTCTGCACATGTTTTCTCTTCCTCAACGTGATCCTCTTTAAAGAAATCAAATCAGAATTAGGGAAGCGTCCATCAGGGTCTATTGACAACCAAATTTTAGTCAACGCTTCATAATCTATCTTCCTTCCATCCTTTGTAGATCCACGTTCTCCAACTGCTCTTTTCAAAGGAAACAGAATTGTATTGTCACCACGAACTAGAGTTGATTTAAAATTTAACTTACTCCAATATCCATCACTTTCAATATCTTCAATGGCCATTTGAACTTCAGACATGCTTCTATCTTGAAGATTAATTACAAGTTCGATGAAATCATAACTAGACCAAGGAATATCACTTAGAGATGCAATATCTAGATTATAAAACTTAGCTTTTTCTAGGTGAGCAACTTTTTCACCGATCACATTTAAAAATGAATTAAACGGTGAATAGTCTTCACCTCTAGGATAAATATCTCTAACTTCATCTCTTGCCTTTTGCAGACATCTTTCATCCTCAATATACTTAAAAGGCGTAGGATCTATGTAGTTTAAGGTATAGGAGATATCTTTCGACTTATTAGTATTAATAGAGAAATCATCTATCCACACGCTACCTGTTGATTGTAATCGGAACCAAAAAGAGAGTTCACCATTCTTAACTTTGACTGGACACTTTACAAGACTCCAACCAAATGAGCCTCGAATATCTTCAAAACAACTCTTCTCGCCGTGGCCACCATCATAGAAAGTCCAAAACGATCTATTCCACTTCCCTTCTTGAACTCTAGAGCCCTTTATCCAAAAGGAAATTGTATATTCGTTGCGATTGAGATTAGTAAACTTTCTATAGAAGGTAGATTTTTGATTTGTAGAGACTGATAAGTGAAGAGAGCCATTTTCTTTCTGACCAACATACTGATCATATATGTGGATTCCATTCCCCCATCCTGACCATTCCTTATGAGTAAAACTGTCAGATATAGAATAAGAGTTACTAGAGAAGAGTAAACTAAGGAAGAAAATACTAAAGGAAAAAAAATGATTCTTCATATATAATAGTTCCTATACGTGAAATAAAGGCTGAATTTAATGCGCAAAATTAAAATATTTATTTTTAAAATTTTAAAAATAGTTGGTGTATTTAATCTTACACTATTCTTAACACGTAAAAAGCTAAGAATATTTTGCTATCATGGCCTCTCCTATGAAGATGAACACCTTTTTATACCAAGCTTATTCATCGCTCAAGACACTTTTCTGCGACGAATGAAGATATTAAAAAAGTATAATATCAATGTACTTAAACTTAATGATGCACACGAAAAGAATATAAGAGCAGAAATAAATAAGCCAAGTGCTGTCCTTACATTCGATGATGGCTTTATCAGTACTTTTGAACTGGCTTTGCCAATTCTAGAAGAGTATTCATACGATAGCACTATTTACATTACAAGTTACTATCAAAAGTATCAAAACCCTATTTTTAGACTAGCAGTAAGGTATTTCTTCTGGAAAAAGAAGCCTACAAGAGAACTAGTAAAAAAATTAGACCTTCCTGTTAAAAATCATAAGATGTGGGAAATTATAAAGTATGGGGAAACAGAATTAAAGGAAAATGAAAGACAAGAATTATTAGAAAAAATTAGAATAACATTTGGCGTAGAGATTTCAAAAAACTTAGAAAGTAAATTTATGAAACTTGATACAAATAAGAATATTCTCGAAGCATATAAAAATGGTGTTGATATTCAACTTCATACACATAGACATAGACTCCCTATAGAAAGAGAGCAATGTGAAAAGGAAATTCTAGAAAACAAAGCGTACTTAAAAGAGCTTCTTGGTGTAGAATTAGATCATTTTTGCTATCCATCTGGAATTTGGAGTCCAGAACACTTACCTATCCTAAAGGATCTTGGAGTCAAAACAGCTACTACTTGCGACCCAGCTCTCATAAATCCGAGTACGGATCCTTTAGCTTACCCACGTTTTTTAGATAGCGATGAAAAAACAGATATTGAATTTGAGGCCGATTTATGTGGTATTACTCACATTCTAGTTGTCCTGAAAGAACTCGTTGGAATTAATACCAAGACGACTACCTACTAAGTATCTCTTTTAGCAATACTCTTGCATCTTTAGACTCTACAATTTCATCATGAGTAGAGTCAGTATAATGAACTTCAATACTACCAACCATACCATCCCACCCAAGGTTTGGATCTGCACTTCTTCCAGAGTTAGTTTTTCTACCTCTAATCATAATTAAATGGTCTTCATATTTAGATACTTTATGACTTCTCATAAGCTTAAAGTTATTTAATTCTACAAAGTAAAACCTTAAATCATGAGGAATAGATCTTCCAAGAAGCTTATAAAATGAAAGTGATGCTTTATTAAAGTAGTGATTCAATTTACATCGAAGTTTTTCAAATATTTTGGAACAAGTAATCTTCTTTCTACGAGATCTCTTTTTTGTATAGTTTGGACCAAAAGTATCAAGCATAATTAGCTTTTCTATATCTTCGCCCTCACGACTTAAAAAATTAGCAACCTCATAAGCAACTAGCCCTCCCATAGAGCCTCCAATAAAAGTAAGAGGACCATTTAGAGGTAAACTCATGATCTCCAAGGAGTATTCTGTAATCATCTCATCAAAGTCTTTACATAGTTCTGATACACCATCAATGCCAGTGGACTGCAGTCCATATATTGGCCTATCAGAAGGAATAGACTTGAAGAGAATTCTATAATTTAAAACATTCCCACCGACACCATGGAAAAAGAAAACAGGTTTGCCACCTGTGCCAGGTCGCATTAGGACAAGGGATTTATAAGTAGTATCTACTAAACTATTTTCATTACTGCTAGAAGTATTACCTACTTCTGTAGAAGTTAGCTCATGGTCAATATGCGCAGCCAGCTTACTAATTGATCCGTGATCAAAGAGGACACTTAAGGGTAGATTAAGACCATATTTATCAAATATTTTACCAAATAATTCTACAGAGAGTAAGGAGTGACCTCCAACATCGAAGAAATCATGATTGATATTGATATTAGGAATAGATAAAAGTTCACACCATATCTGATGAATGTCCTCTTCAGTCTTAGATAAAGTGACATCAGAAACAATATTTTCATTACATTTCTTATCAGAAATATTTTGTACAGACGGTAAACTCTTTCGATCTATTTTTTCATTTAAGGTCATAGGAAACCTATCCATTTTTATAAAATGAGATGGAATCATATAATTAGGTAGTTTCTTTTGTAAATGTTGTCTTAAATTAGTAACATTAATATCGCCTTGACTAATATAATATGCAACAATTCTAACATCTCCAGGCCTATCTTCTCGTACAATGACGACTTGTTCTTTAACTCCAGGAAAAGATGCTAAAACAGATTCAATTTCTCCAAGCTCTATTCTATAGCCTCTAACCTTGACCTGCCCATCATTGCGCCCCAGACACTCAAGATTACCGTTTGTATCGTATCGAGCAAGGTCGCCAGTATCATAAATGATGTCGTTTGGAGAAAAAGGTGATTGAATAAATTTCTCATCAGTCAGGTCTTTACGATTAAGATAACCAAGTGCTAGGCCTTTTCCACCGATGAATAGATTACCCGTAACTCCCTGAGGAACAGGTTTAAGCTTATCATCAAGCAGAAATATAGTTGTATTATTTATTGGTCTACCAATTAGGATAGAATTCTCATCTAATGATAATTTTTTGCATGTAGACCAAACAGTTGTTTCTGTTGGGCCATACATATTCCAAACACTTTCACATAAACCTAATAGAGTATGCGCTAAGTCCTTTGGAAAAGGCTCTCCTCCACATAAAACTTTGAAATTCTTGCCACCTTTCCAACCAGAATCTAAAAGAAGTCTCCAACTTGCAGGTGTCGCTTGCATAATAGAGACATTTCTCTCATTTAAGACAGTAGCTAATTGGTCACCAAAGATTGCTGTGTCTCGATCTACTATAACGACAGAAGCACCAGAGATTAGTGGAAGATATAATTCTAATACAGATATATCAAAACTTAGAGTAGTGATTGCACATAAGACATCATCGTTCCCAATACCTGGAGTCTCTTTCATTGATAGAAGAAAATTTACAACACTACTCTGTCCGAGCTGTACTCCTTTAGGCTTACCAGTTGATCCAGAAGTATATATTACATAACACGTCTGAGCTGGTTTAACTAAGAGATTAAGGTTAGATGTATTGTAGTTATCAATATGATTAGAATTAACTATAACTTTTCTTAATCCCTTGAAAATATTTTCATTCTCGTACTCTTGATTAGTAACCAAGACTTTAACTTTAGAATGATCAATCATATAGAATAGTCTATCTTTTGGAAAATCTGGTTCAAGAGGAACATAACCTGCACCAGCTTTCCAGATCCCAAAGATAGAAACAAAGAGATTAATGTCTCTCTTAACTGCGACACCTACAAGATCATCTTCTCTTACTCCCTTTTCAACAAGATAATGTGCGAGCTGATTAGATTTTTCGTTTAACTGTTTATAAGTTAATGAACTACTAGAATCACTAACACAAACTTTATCTGGATTAATTAATACCTGTTTCTCAAACAGACCATGTACAGAGATATCTCTTGGTAAATCTACTAAATTTGAATTATATGTAGAAAGTAGACGTTCTAAATTTAAAGGTGATATCAGATTATTATCACTTATATTACTATTACCATTTTCTCCAATACATCTTAGAATTTCTCTATAATCAAGCGCCATTCTCTCAATTGTTTCCCTCTTGAATAAAGAAGTCATAAAATCAAATCCACCAGACATACCGTTTGGATCACGACGGGCCCAAAAATCTAGATCAGTATGACAAGCTCCCCTTTCAATAGGCACAGTAATATAAGGAAGATCATGCATACCTGCAGTTCTATTAGTTGCATCTTGATACATAAAAAAGCACTGGTAAAGTGGAGTACGACTTGAGTCTCTAGGAAGGTTAAGCTCTCTAACTATATTATCAAAAGGAATATCAGAGTTTGAGTAAGCAGAGCTCACTTGATTCTTAACTTTTAAAAGGTTATGAGAAAAAGATGTATTTATATCTAAGGTAGTTCTAATAGCGATATTAGATGCAAAAAATCCAATCAAATGATTCAATTCATTCCAATGTCTCCCTTGAACAGGCATACCAATAATAAAGTCAACATCACCCGTATATTTATGAAGTAAAACGTTGAGACCTGTTAATAAGACATTAAAGAGCGTTGTATTATGTTTTTTAGCAAATGCTTCTAGTATTACAATCTCTTCCTCTTCCCATTTCATAAAATGACTCTGTCCGTGAAAGTCTACAACAGAAGGTCTTTTATAATCGACAGGAAGATCTAGAACAGGTAGATCACCCTCTAAGGCTTTTAGCCAATATTTTTTTTGTTTTAAAACTGTATCACTTTTAATGAGTTCCTTTTGCCAGATGTTATAATCGAGGTAATTTACATCTGAAGAATAAATTTCTTCGGAGTCTAATCCCATATTTTTCTTATAAAGTTCAGTCATTTCCTTTTGAAAGATGTCATAACACCATCCGTCCCAAAGGATATGATGAATGAGCATATAAAGATAATATTCACCATCAGAAGTTTGATATAATTCAGGGGAGAAGAGATGATCCTCAGCTAGATCAATATTTTGAGATGACTTAAGCTTAAGAGCCTCATATAGACTTTTCTCATCTTTATGTTCTTTTCGAACTTTGAAGTCATAATCTTTTTTCGTAATTTTTAACATTGGTGTTGAAGAGTTCATGACAATATTTGCATTCAATACTGGATGTCTATCAATGAATTCGAAAAGAGATTTCTGAAAAGCTTTAACATCTAAGTTTTTTCCGAGTTTTCTAAAAGAGGGTAAATTAAATAGAGTTGAATCCTCGTTAACTGTTTGAACATACCAAACTCTAAATTGTTGAATACTTAAATTTACGGACTCTCTATTTGAATGTTTTTTCTGAATAGGACTTACAAGACACTTATCATCAGATAGTTCAGAGCACATTGAAGCTAAGTGCCCCACTGTTTTAGCATTAAAAATGTCTTTTAAAGATAATATAAAACCATGCTCTTTTCTAAGCTCGACCATTAATTCACCAGCAAGTAATGAATGACCTCCAAGGTGAAAAAAATTATCTTTTGAACTTATATCTTCGACTCCTAATAAACGGCAACACATTTTCCTTATTTTATCGAATACATCCTCCTCATACTCTACAATTGAATCAGAGTTATTATTTGAAAGGTCTATAGAGTCAACATACTCAGGAATAAATATATCAACATTTATTTCATCTAAAGCTTCATTAGAACTAGTAGTAAGCTCTTTTAGTATCTCTTGATAGGAAGACATCCATGACGCTATTGTCTCTTTTGAAAAGAGTGATGTATTGAACTGATTTTCTATATTTACTTCGTCGCCACAAACAGTGACATTGATGAACATTTCAAAATTTTCAAAGTGTCTAGGATTAGTAACATAGTGACACTTGAGTTTATCAAAATCTAACCCTTGTCCTGGTGGTTGCAAGTCAATATTGAATATAACAGATACGAGTGGAATTCGAGAAAGATCTCTTTCAAATGTTAACTCTTTAAGTAATGAACCAAAAGTAAACTCCTGGTGGTCAATAGCATCCAAGATATTGTTTGAAACATACTTTAAAAAGTCAGGTATTTTCTTTTGTGGTGATACTTCATTTCTAATTGGGAGTAGATTAACACAATGAC
>NZ_JBFGYP010000048.1:0-21366 GCF_041587335.1 Halobacteriovorax sp. | reverse complement strand
TGGATTAGCACACTTAGATTTTTTCATCGCTCTTGAATACTCATATTTATTATATTCTGAAATGGATTTAGTGTGAATCATATCCCTTGTTTCTCTGGCCATAGACTCATCCACATGACCACAGATATATAGTCCACGCTTACCAACTGTTAAAAGTGTCATATCTACATAATCAAGGGACTTCTCTCCAGCTAAAAGAGGATCAGTTTCGTTAAATAAAGCTGCAGCTTCTTGCTCATTCATTGCCAGTATAGAAACATACTCTTTAACAATTTCTAAGAAGAAGTCCCTCTTCTCTTCGACAAGACTAGATGTGCCTAGAGATAAAATAACAGGAACGTTAGAATTCTTAGCAATATCTAAGGCCTTCATTGTAGATTTAAATAATGGCGACTCTTCATCTCTAAGTAAGTATGTAGAAATTAAAAGAGAGCTCGCACCAGAGACAATATGTTCTGGAATAAACTCAGAGTCCAGCTCATTCATAATACCTTTGCCAATAGCAAAGCTTCTTTCTCTATCTGGAGTAAGAAAGCACATGGCCCTTGCCATATTTCCTTCCTTAGGTTGTAAGTGAGAAAAGTCTACTTTAGAGCTTGTTGTACAAATATACTTAAACGCATAGTCACCAACATGAATATTTTTACAAATAGTACCGAGAGCTACAGATTTATCATCAGATAGAATTGAATAATTGTGTAAGGTATTCCCTATTGCACCACCGGCGTACTCACCAATGACTCTATTTTTTGCAGCTAGATCTTGATATATTTCTTCAACTACTTCATTAGCTAGAACACAAGACTCGCCTTTTATAATTCCATACTTTTCAAGAAACTCTTCGTCTACTTCAACTTCTATATCAACAAGGAGTTGATCAATACCAACGAGATAGATATTTTCTTTTCTAGAGAAGTCAGTATCAAAAGATATCCTTCCAGATTCAGAAACGGGAAAATAGTGCTTAGTTTTTCTCTTACCTGGAAATCTCATTGTGTCCTCATTATTTACGTGTTTTTAGTAATTTATAATGAAAAGATAGTGTACTCAAGCCATTATAGTCATATTTTCATGAAGCAATTGTTTCCTTACACAAATAATTGAAATCAGGTAGTTTTCAGAATATAATTTTAGTAATGAAACTAAAAATTACTCTTTTTATACTCTTATTCAACTTTTGTTCACAAATACTTGGAGCTCAGATAGCTGTAATAAGTGTTCCAAAAGCAGTTATATTCTCTGATCAAAAGCTTACCACGCCAATTGGCTACATTTCATACGGTAAAAAAATTAAGGTCGGAGAAGTAGAAAAAAGAGATGGAACCATACTTCCAGTAATTGTTGCAGGTAGAGTTGCCTATATACAAGTGAAAGATATAGCCGTGCTCGATAGTCTAAATGAGGGTGGTATCAACACTCCAAAGATCACAGAGCATGACGTTGAACTTACATTTCAAACTGATCAAGATAAATTATCTGAAAATAACTACTTTACTGTTTCACTAGGCCAAGCAAGTGCTGGAGAAGCATGGCAAGAGTATTCAAGTGAATTTGGTGAAGAGAGTACAACCTTTAGCGTTTTGGCGCTACAGATGGAACACAGAGCTCCTATGAAGACCATATCTTGGGGATTTGGACTAACTTACTTCTCAGCTTCAAATGAAGACTTATCTGCAAAGTCTCTAGCAATTGAAGCGAACCTTTATTATTCAATATTTAATTTTAAATATATGTCTATATCGGCCTTTGGAGGACTGTTGTTTTCAGGAGACTTTCAAGTTAGTCAGGGAGATGGAGTTCAAAAGTCCAATGGTGTTTTATACGGTTATAGTTTTGGTGGTATAGCAAGAATCCTCCCCTACTCTAAGTTAGGAGCTTTCGGAGGACTATCTGTTAGAACTATTAAAGTCACTGAACTTGAGCCAATTGAGACAGACTCTGGGGCAGAGATTAGTATTGAGTCTCTATCTGGTGTAAGTGTTTTTGCCGGGCTTTCCTACAAGTTTTAATCTTTATAAAGAGTATTAGAGTTCTCTCCTGAATCTTCAGACTCTTTAGCTTTTTTCAAAAAATACTCAACTTTCTTATCTTCATTTTCAAACTCACCATCAAAATCAGATGTATTCGTATTCTTTATATCTTCATCTTGCTTTCTTTCTTCCTCAATTGCTTTTCTCTTTAATCTTTCACCAGCGCTTTCTTTTAAATTATTTTTGATAATTGAAAAGTTTGTCCCAAATTTTCTATAGGAGTAATCATATAGAGGTGCCAAATAATTATACGAATTATTGCCTCTTTCAAGAAATTGAATCATTTCTTTAAGAAACTCTTTTTTATCAGTGACATGACTCCACCCTGCATAGAGATATATCATTCCTTCTTGAGATACTCTCTTATAATATGGAAGTCCTTTATACCTAGCATATATTTCAATTGAAGATGATTCATCACTAGGCTTATACTCTAGAGCATTCATCATACGCTTTCTAATTGAGTCTGAAATAAGATGATCATGTCGTGTTTTAAGAAGTAATTTATGAACAAAACCATCTCTATAGACGTAGATTATTTCTGTTCTAAAAAGTTCCTCTAGTCCTAGGTCTAGCTTATTCTTATCTACGAGCTCAATCACCCCAAAGCTCTTATTTGTGTAATAAGAAAGGTTAGTCGCATTATTTGGAAAAAACTCTGACCTTAACTGAAGAATGTATAAATTATAAACTAACTCTTGATAAGAGATTCGCCACAGACTTTTCCAGTAATTCAGATCAAATAACTTGCCCGAAGGAATATTCAAATCTCTTGTAAAGAGATCTTTCCAAAGAGTTTTATCATCAATAGTTAAGAGGTAATTCTTAAAAAATGGTAATTCTAGTAATTTATGATGCTCTACCCTTTTATCAAACTTAAAAGACTCTAGAACCTTAAAACTCGAAACTTCATGACCACCACGAGTTTTAAACACGGCGCCTAGTACGGGTCTCTCTTTTCTTTTTTCAATAAGTGGCAAGAGGACAAACATTGGATGCCTAACTGGCAGAGGGATTTCAAAGTCTGTGAAGTGAAATACTTCCCACAAGTCTTCGGCCTCAGAAGAAACTGAGTTCATTGGATCTATATTGTAATAACTTCCTTTATGATAAGTTTCATTAGTTCTACCTATTTTATAAAACCGAGAGTCTATACCTGAGTACAAAGCCTTAGAATAAAAATGATAAGGAGCAAATGCTCCTAGAACTACCGCCGTAGCGGCCGAAACTAGTATAAGGAAGAAGAGAATTATTGCCTTCATACACGACTTTTCGGCAACTTATAGGTAAACTGAAGAAAAATCCTAAAATTTTTTGTATAATATTCGATAAGATAGATGAGGTTTTATTTTATCTTAGGAAATAATATGAAAATGGTTACATTAATAATGCTTATGTCTTTAACTCTAGTTTCTTGTGATACTGCAAGAGATAGACGAACGGCGTATTCTACAGGCACTTATGATACTACTGGTTCATATATAGCAAACCCCACAACGACGACAGGAACTGTTACTGTTGGGGGAACAGATAGTACAACAGATGACTCTACAGATGATTCTACAATACCTGATGAGATTGCACACTGCACTTGGTCAGCTGATGGAGTTAGTGGATTTGCAGAATCACATACTCATTTAGGTGAATACACTTTCTGTCAAAGTACTAATAAGAAAGATGTTTGGATTCAAGTTAAGACTCCTATTACAGACTCTCAAGTCTGTATCATTCCAACTCATAATAGTGGAAGCTCTTCAGTATATATCGGAGAGCCAAGATGCTTAATGATCTCTGATTCAAAAACTATTTATAAAGTGACTCTATATACGAATAGAACAGGGTATACTAACTTTTCTATAACTGGAGCAATGGTAATGAAGGACAAGGCGTATTTCTACCCTTCTCCATTCTATCAATATGTTCTATCACCAGATGCTTATATTTATTGTTCTCAATTTCTAGATCAATACAAAGACTCTTCGTACTGTACTGCTTTTAAAAGTGTTGGACAGTATATTTCTAAAGTATTTTAATTCTTTAGGGCCCCAGAGACTTGCTCACCTTGATGGTAACTCTTATAGAGTTCACCATCAACTGTTGGAAAGTTGAGAATTGGAATGATTAATTCTTGAATATCTTCTGATGCCGAATCAATCCTCATGCAAAGAACAAAATAAAAGAAAGAGACACCATCTTTATCAAAAGCTTTAATATAAGTATAAATTGTATCTCCAGACTTATCTTTATTTTTAAAGATTTCATCTGGAGTATCCATAGTTGCTTCAACGTACTCATCATATAATTCATAACTTTCAACAGGAATGTCCGCTGGAGAATGGAGCTTAATATGATTGGCGAGTATTTCAGATTTCTTTTGTTCGATACTTTCAACTTCATCACTGGAAATATCAATGCCTTCTATATCCTGATCATCACTAAAGTGTTCAGACAGATCAACCTCACTACCGATTCGAAACTCTTCCATTAAAAACTTACTCTCTGTTACTGTAGAAAGTAAAACATAGCCTGGATATGTATCGTACACAGTGCATAGAATAATCACATAGAACGGACGTTCTTCTTTAATTGAGACTTTATTTATAAAAGTATAGACTTTTTCGTTTATTGAATTTTCGTGACACCAAATCTCATCAGGAGCAGTCATAGACTTCTCCATGATTGTAACGTCAGATAAAAACTCTAGACAATCTTCAGTTTCAACAGCATATTTTTTTCTAAGCTTCTTCTCGATAGACTCATAGAAATTAGTCACAGGTGTAAAGTATGTTTCAATACACTTCTCAGAACAAAAAGATCTAGAAGCATCAGCTTCAACAAAGAGTAAGTCTTCTAAATTTTCGACATGATTTTTGCATTCATAGCAAAAATAGAAGTCTTTCTTAAAGCTCATATAGTCCTTATATTCTGATTTTCAAACCTGCAAATAGAGAGTTTCCATAAGCACCTGGGATATTCCAAAGCTTGGCACTAACTAATGAATTTGTATTCTGTGCACGTCTTGTTCTAAACACGCCACCCATTTCGAGTCCAACATTTGGTGATAGGCCTAAAATAACAGAAGGTTTAACATAGGAAAACTCTGTTTCTTCATCAATCTTATTAACTCTATCAGTGCTCTCACTTTTTGCAAGAGTTACCATTCCACCCTCGAGAGTAAAGCTGATATCATTTGAAACCATCCAACCGAGAGAAGTCTTAAGTAAGTTAATGTTTCCAATCTCACTTTCAGTCTCTGCACCAGGAGTTCCAGTGATATGATATTCGTATCCAAGAGCTAGAGCGAAGTTATAGAATCTTTTTGATGTTTCAATACCTATAACTTTATCAGTTCTAGTACTTGCAACACCACCGCTACCTTTAAATAGAGCTCCACCATAAATATCAACAGTGGCCATCTCTTGAGCACTACCAAATCGTAGCCAATTGAAACCAACTATAAACTTTAGTCTTCCTTTTTCATTTTCTAGAGACTCATCTTCCCCATCATTATTTCTTAGCTCTGAAGTCGCTGCCCAATAAGAGAAATCCATATAAAGATTATATTGAGTTTGAAAATGGCCTGATAATGTTAATTTTTGAAAACTTCCAGAAGCCTGGCTTTCACTAATAGACTGATGATCATATAGGGCCTTAAGCTCAAAATCTCCACCAAATATAGATGAACCACTTCCACTTGTAGCTTTAGAAGGTGCACTTCTTTGAATCATCCCTGAAGCTTTTCTAGGAGCTCTTGCTCGTGCCTTAGAAGGAGCTGAAGAGGACTCAGCTTGTGAGTAATCAACAAGAGCATAAGTATTTAAAGTTAATGTGAGGGATATTAGAGAGACTAAATACCTGATCATTTCTATCGTCCTTGAGTAAAATGAGTAGAGCTCTTCATAAGCTCATGTAATTCTCTACTATTTTACACATAAACACTAATGCCTTTCAACTATATGTGTGAAAACTAAGTAAATTTCACAATTAAAATATTTATTTTTTCTGTAACATGTTGATTTTTGTTAAATATTCACAAAAAGCAAAACTTACCCGCTAAATGTCCCTTCAGTAATTTTATAAGATTTATATGAGATTGTTAAACAGGAGAAACGCTTGAACAATTTAACCCAAAGAAAGTCCCCGTCAATGAATTCATTAATCGAAATGGCAACACACGGACATTACCCAATCATTGAAAGCTCTTGGATTAATACGCATAAAGAGCAGGGCAAAAAGCTTACAGACGCAGAAAAGAAAAAAGCACAAAAGATCCTTAAAAGAGTCTCAGAACATAGATCACTTGAGAGACAAAAAACGGTTATTTTTTCAATGAATGACATTGAAAGAAACCTATTTATATCAGCATTTTTAAATTTAGTAGAAGGGAGAATCCTAGATGAAAACCCTACTCTTCATTAAAGTAATCTGTTTAACATTTTTATTCTCAACAAATGCTAGTGCTGAATATAGAGTTTACCAATATTATATAAAGTCTAAGTTAAGAATGCCTTTAGATAAAAATGGCTACCTAGTGACATCTACGTTAGACCCAGTTAGCTATATCAGTTATCATGGTGGTAATAACTCATTAAAGGTTGACCTTTTAAGATCTTGGATGTGTGTAGGACACACGGGTGATCAAAAAGAGTTATGCCCTGGACCTGAAGAGAACTCTGGAGTATTAGCACAAAAATGAAATTAGATAGTGATTTACAATTTTCTAAAAAGCACCTAGAGAGACTAAACGACTCTCAAAGAAACCTAATATCTTCACGAGAAAAAGAGATTGAAAACCTCGACAAGATGTACGAAGAAAAGAAGTACAACGAAAGGTATAATGGAGAGGCAGAGCTTTTAGATATTAGAGATCAAAATGAAGCAGAAATTGCAGAGCAGCTTGTAAAAAAGCAAGAAAGGCTAAGCAATATAAAAATGAGCTTTGACGATTCAAAAAGAAAACTTGATAAAGAACAAGAGTTACTTACAAAGAACAATCAAGAAAAAATAAAAGATCTAAACTCAGTTTATGAGAATAAATTCAATGATACTTTTGAAAGAGTAAACACAATTGCAGATGATATTAATACAGGAACTCAGGATACACTTAGAAGACTAGAGACTGAGAATCTTGAGCGTATATCACAAGCTACATTTCAAAATAAAATCATGGCCGATGAGAAAAGTATTGAAAATGATAGAAAACTACTCAGCCAAGAAAGAACACATAAATCTCAGCAAAGAACAGCAGAGAAAGATTACGCTAGAAAAAATGCAAACATAGTAATGGAACATGAGAATGAACTCATCAACCAAAACTTCAAATTAAAGTCTCAAAGAAAAGAACTAGAAAATATTCAGCTAGCAGAAATGCAAAATATGACGGCTCAACACAAAGATCTCCTATTGCAAGAAGATAAGAGCTTCAAAGAGAAGTACTCTAATATTTCTAAAGAGCACCAGAGTGTTCTAGATAGAATTAAAAGTAGATTCACAAATCAAATAAACTCACTTCTTAATAGCCAGATGAAATTTAAAGCAAATATAGAAAATAAAGATGAAAATAGTTTCTATAGCATCACAGCTCTTGAGCCTACCGTGACAAAACTAGATGGTGCTTATGAGTTAAGCTTAGAAGTCCCAGAGTATGAAAAAGAAAATGTTCGTCTAACTGCACAAGGCCGAGACTTATCGATTACATTGACAAGAAAATTCTCTGATTCTATTGAATCTGAAGATGGAACTAAAAACAAATCTAGTAGGAGTGAAATCTTCTCTAAGAAAATACCTACAGAAGACTTATTGAACTCTAAAGAAGTTACTCAGAAATATCATGATGGCGTATTAACTTTTAATATTGCCACTCTTTAGTCGTCAGACGTTGGGTCATAGTCAGTGATATAAAAATTCACTTTTTCAACTTTTAAAATAGCTTTTAACTCTTTACTTAAAAACTTCATTCTCGACGGGTGGATAGAAATATATGCGTGAAGAATACGTTCATCTGTTTCAACATTTACAACTTCTTCACTCAATTGATTAATATCGTTAACTTCATGAAGAATCATTTGTTTAACTTGCTGCTTAACACGGCCATGAGAAAGAATCTCTACATGGTATGGCTTATTATCTTTTTCAAGCATGATGAAATTATAGAATGGGTTTAATAATTTTAAAATAATTAGAATTGTAAGCGTAAATAAAATAGCAACAAACGGATAACCAGCACCAATAGTGAGCCCTATTGCTGCAACGACCCAAATAGTAGCTGCTGTAGTCAGCCCAATGACATGCCCTCTACTTTGTATAATCGCACCTGCACCAAGAAAACCAATTCCACTAACAATCTGGGCCGGTATTCTTGAAATATCAGTAGTAGCACTCTCCGTAACTAGAATCAGAGAAATAGCAGTATAAAGACAGGCACCAAGACAGATAAGAATATTTGTTTTGATTCCGGCAGACTTCATCTTACGCTCACGGTCAAGTCCAACAAGTCCACCAAGAAGTAACGCGGTGAGGATTTGAATTCCCATTCCAACATAAAAGTTAACTGGACCAATAAGTTCAATGAATATATCGTTTGGCATATGTATTTGCATTTTTTAACCTTTATCTTAGAATACTAGCAAGACTTTATTATTACTGAGAAGATCTATTATGAAAAGACCAAACCTTGTACATTTTTTAGCGATTAAAACTGATGATTATATCTCAGTAAAAGCATCTTGCACGATGAAGGAATGGCGTGGCCCTGCGGTTGTTGATCTCTCATCCTTTACACCTAAGTTTCCAATTCAAGACTTCAGACTACTGAGATCTTCACAGTTTAGAATCAGACTTATTGGACTTAATGAAGAAAAAGAACAAGTCTTCAAGAAAACTTATGACTCAGACCACTTTGGTAACTTCAATTTTAAAATTCCTTTATACGGTGAAAGAAAGGATATTACAGTATTTCAAGCTTACGAGCTCAAAAAGAATAAGGGCCTTCAGGTACACCTTGGGAGTTTCATACCTATAGTTATTCAAGGTCATAAGAAACTCATCATTTGTGACTTTGATAAGACACTAGTTGATACAAAGTACTCAAGTACAAAAGAAGTTTATAATTCATTAACAAAGCCTCTATCTTCTTTTCCTACAGTAACAAACTCAGTTGAGTTGTTCACAAATTATATCTCTGATGGTTATCACCCATTTATTCTCTCGGCATCGCCTCACTTTTATGAAGACTCAATGAGAGATTGGCTTTATCAAAATAAAGTTTTTACAGCAGGAATATTCTTAAAAGATTACAGAAGAGTTTTTTCAATCATAGAGGGAGAGCTCACGCCTAAAGACTTAAAGATTCAGGGCCTTTACAAGCTAAACCATCTGCTAGATATCCTCATGATGACAGGTATTCCTAACGAGCTCGTTTTAATGGGAGATAACTTTGAGTCTGACCCTATTATTTATTTAACTCTATACAAGGTTCTTAATAAAGAAATTGAGCCCTGGAAGCTTTGGAATTCACTTAAGAAAGACCCTTCTTTCCAATTTAACAAGAAACAAAACTCTCAAGTATTAAGTAAGTTCTATCAACTAGGTTCAATGATCTCAGCGCGTGAAGAAAAATGTCACGTAAAGATTTACATAAGAAAGAAGGCCAATGAAAAAGAAGTATCCATTAACCCTGTTCTTAAATTAGATAATAATGTAATTGAGTTATACGATGGAATTCCAACCCATATTAAGCCATCAGAAGCCCCGGTGCTGTAAACACAATATAGCCGATACTAAAATAGAGTCCAGTGCGATGAAACCCTTTTCCATCTCCCATTTTCGAAGTTATAGGTAGATTTTCAAATTTAAAACCTATGACTTCTAGGTAGAGTCTTACAACAGCAAATACTAAGAAAACAATTTGTATAGTTTGATTGCTTGGATCGTTAAAAACAGTTAAAATATCCATTTAATCCTCCTTAGGTCGCAGATGGAACCAATTAAGCTTGTTAAACTTATCGGAAGCGCTGAAGAAAGCTTTTACCAACTTGGTATTAAAGATCGTGATGGGCATTCTTTTCTTTTAAATCATATGCAAACGGTACTCTCCCTTGGTGTGCCAAAGATTGACAAAATACTTCAGGAATTGGCTGC
This sequence comes from Halobacteriovorax sp., assembly GCF_041587335.1. Classification (GTDB taxonomy): domain Bacteria; phylum Bdellovibrionota; class Bacteriovoracia; order Bacteriovoracales; family Bacteriovoracaceae; genus Halobacteriovorax. The sequence continues at coordinate 11,197 of NZ_JBFGYP010000048.1, read as the reverse complement.
CAACTTCTTTGACCATCAACAAGAAAAAAACTCAACTTATAAACTGTGGTTAGATAACTACTCACAGGGTTTAGGAATATCATCTAAAGAGTTAGTTTTTACTCTTCTGCTACCTGAGCTAAGCTCATGTCTAAGTAGGTGGCTACCATCTATTAGTGGCTCAATGCTAGGCTGCTCATCATTCTTTTTCTGGGATGATAAAGAGGAGTCTCCGACACATGGTAGAATCCTAGATTTTCCTCTAGTTAGTAGTTTTGATAAGTACGAGAGAACTATTCTCTATGACTTTCCAGATCTTCCAAAAGTCTATTCATTTGCAAGTACAGGATTTCCTTTTCCAAGTATAAGCTCAATGAATGAATATGGAGTAACCTTAGCACTTCACCAGAAATTTACAGATATTCTAAATATTAGCGGTCGCTCAGTTTTTGATATTGGAAATGAACTTATTTTCAATACTCAAACTCTTGAGGATGCACTTTCAATACTAAAAAAAGCTGAAGGAATAACCACCTGGTGTTTTAACATGACTTTTCCTGATGGAAGATGGCTAAGCGCTGACTTGATGGGAAATAAATTAGAATACACTTCAGGAGAAATACAAAAAGGTGAGATGACCTACTTCAATAACGATATTCTAAGTAGTGATTTCAGTACAGCAGATTATCATCCGTATGCAATAGCTCCTCATAATGCCATGAGGTCGTGCTCTGGAAATCAGAAAATAAAACAACTTTTAAAAAAGAAAAGATTAAGTGATTTAGATGTACTTGTCTCAATGGGTACACCTAGAGCAGAAGCAACAGAACAAGGCAGTGACTGGTGCTTAGATACACTTACACCTTCCTCGGTTCAAGTCTTAACAATGAACCCGAGCAAAGGGAAATGCCTATCTATTGCAGGAGAGGCCCCAAAAGTGTTTATTGGAGACTATGAAGAACACACTAATATCTGGGAAGATATTACGATCAAATTAAAGAGTAAAAAACTAAAAACTACACCATTAAACTTTAAGCTGGGTCTTAGAGATTACATGATGGCCCAGGTTGCCTTTGATCATAAAGACTTCACTCTTGCCTATCACCATATTCAAATGGCACACGATGCTTTAGCTGACACGAAATGGGAAGTCATCAGTGAGTTCTATTTCTTAGTCTTTCAATTTATGAAAGAAAAACACAAAAAGGTTAGGGCCACACTGCTAGATAGATTCCAGGTCATTCTCCCTGATTTGCCTCCAGTACTTCAGGACCATAGCTGGCTCTACATATCGAGACTAGAAAGAATTCTACATAAGACAACTAGAGTTAAAGAAAAAGATATTGAGCATCCAGCATTGAAGAGAGTTTTAGCACTAGAAAATAAAATTCCAAATATTTTATTACACAGAAGTATTACTCTACTTATGGCTCCAAGGCTTGACCTTGTAGACGTTATCTACCCTCTATCTTAAGATGAAATAAATACATCAATTCTATTTACTTCATGACAACCATTTAAAAGTTAAGATATCACTCAGGTATTCTACAATATAATTCAAGGATACTTAGTGTTGAAGCTTATTTTTCTATTCACAATACTTAGCATTTCATCTCATGCAAGTACTATGATGGTAAGCCACAAAGGTATCTGGAAAGATCATATCTACCCTCAAAATAGTTTAGCGAGCTTAATAAAAGCCAAGAAAAATGGTTTCAATGGGATTGAATTCGATATTCAAAAGACAAAAGATTTAAAATTTGTTCTTGCACATGACAATTCAATCAGAAGGATTTCAACCTGTAAGAAACCAATCTCTGAAATGTTATTGGCCGAAGCAAGAGAGTGTGTGATTAAAAAAAATACACTTCTTCCAATTAGCAATCTGATAGTGAAGAAAGTTAAAAGGCCACAGCCTCTAACAACACTCAAAGAGGTACAAGAAAAACTTTTTGATAGTGAAGAGATTAAATTCATTTGGATTGATTTAAAAGATCAGACAGATGATATCATACCAACTTTAATAAACTTCACTAATTCAATCGCAAATCAAGAAGTACTTAACAAAATTATCATAAATAATACAAATCCAAGGCTTCTGTTAAAACTACGTAACTTAATCCCTGAGTTGAAATATTCTTTAGAAGGTAAATGGGGTTCTGAACCTCTTACAGATTACCCTAAGTATATCGATAATATAGGAATCACACATGACTATATATCTCTTAATGCAGGGTTATATTTAGGGCATGAGCCATTGTATAGAGTAATAGGTAGAAGGAAGCGATTTTGGAAGTATCTAACCTCATTATTAGAAGAAACAAAACTAAAAGAAATTCCAGTAATTGGATGGACTGTTAACAAGAAAAAAAAGATTAAAAAATTAAAAAGTCTCAATATAGACTTTCTTCTCACAGATCGAATAAATCCTTGAACTACACAGAAAGATTACCTAGTCACTTAACTTAATTCTTTATAGGTGAGTCTACCCTTTTAATTTGTTCATTAATTTCTTTTAATGATTCTTCTAAAAGCTTTATACGCTTCTCAGAATCTTCTTGATACTTGATAAACTTCTCTACTAGTTTCTCAACTTTTTGTTGATCTATGAACTCTATATCTTTCTTTAGTTGAGATATGTCTTCTGAACGAAGACTATCAACGTCACTCTTAATTAGTTTTTGAGTTATAGACAGGTCCTCTATAAGATTTTTTAAACCCTTAAAGTCTGGCCTATCATCAAGGTGTTTTTTCAGATCCTGAATTGTCTTATCAACAGAAACAATATGCTTTTCAATTGAGTTTATTCTCTCTAATTTATTAAGCCCAGAGTTTTCCTTAACTTCAAACTCTTGACCAATCGAACTCCACATAAATAAGGTGGCACTACATATTATTAAAAATTTCAAAATCAAATCCTATACTCATAGCTCTAGCTCAAAAGGTAAATCAATTCCTCTAGAGAAAATTTCTTCTGTTTCAATATCATCATAACAATCTATCTTTTCCAAGACAAATCGTCCTGACTCTAAGTAAGACTTTCCTTCAAAGTTAATGTTTTGAAAAGCAACAACTTCATAAGTATTGCCGTCAACGTGGCGGATACTAAATTGATTAGAAAGCTTTAAAACTTTTTCAGGAGAAAATCTATACCGTACATACGCCTTAAAATCACTCTTTAGAAAGCCTCCATTATTAGAAGTGGCCCCATCTTCAAAGTAGATATCTTGATAGTGGTAATTAGTATTTCCTTTATAAATTACTGCAGAGTGAACGATGTACTCTTCTTCATCGACAGAGATAAAGAAAAGAGGGTTTTCATTTAAATTTATAACGGAATAATTATCGGCGCTATTTTCTAGATAACTATCATTGTAGACTACTGTCTGATAACAACCAGGAACTTCCCCCCACGACATGGCATATGAGCTAATACTAAAAATAACAACAAATAAGAACTTCACAGAGAACCATTTCATATCCTTCTCCCTAGGTAAGAATATTTAGCTTCTTCTTTTTATGATCTAGTGGACCATCCTTATAAATATGATCTTCTTCCTCTTCAAGAAGGTGATCTTTATGAAGGTTCTCTTTAGCGGTATCAAGTTCACTTGCAGTTGCAGATAGCTCTACGGGCTCGTCATTATGTTTAGTGACTGGAGGGTGATCTAATGGAAATAGAATCTTCACATTTAAGGCCATGCCTTATTATACCCTCCCAAATCTTAATAAATTGCGAGGGAATATGTAAATTATTTAATATTAGGTAGTTACTTAAGATTTTTAAGATTAAGGAGTGGGTCTCCTTGTAAGTGATACCAGACAAGATTTTCTAGAGCAGCTTCTCGATCATCAATATTTTCAAGGAGATAGCTCTGACCTTCAAAAATAACATCAGCTAAATGCCTCTGATTATTCTCACTTACTGCCTTATTTATACCTATTGCCATAATGGCCGGAGGGTCCCAACTTATATCAACACTTCCCCCATAGTAGGCCACTGCGCCACCTTTATGATTTCCTCCCCTCATAAAAGTCTCCCCCATTCTACCTTCATTGCTATAGCGTCCATTTTGGCAGGCAACATCAATAACGACAGGTCTTACAACGCCATCCTCATCATTAACAATATCTGCAACGGTAAACTCACGCCCATAAACAGAAGGCCATTCATGGCCAGTTCCATGTCCAATATAATTAAGCCATATACTTCCACTATTTAATTGAGATGAAATATTTTCAGCACTCCCACTTTCATCAGCTTGAAAAAACTCGTTGCTATTCCAGTTAAATTTTGAACTTAGTGGCCTTTGCATTTCTCTAACATATTCAACATCATCAGGTGCACTTCCTTCGTCAGAGGCAATCGCAATCATCTCATTTTTCCCAGCTGGCAATCTCCAACTTCTATTTTCAAATTCAAAAGTCTTATTGATCACTGTAGTAAGCTCTTCAGTATTAGAAACCGACAATCTTCCGTATAAAACATCAGGAATAACATCGTCGTCTCCATCCATTGTATAATAGTTCATATCTGATGGAGTTCTAGTATCAAATTGAGTCATAACATATTCAGTAGGAAACTCTTCTTCATGTCCAATAATTAGAGAATAAGAAAATGGTTTATTCTTATAAAGAGAATGAATAAATTCTTTAATTTCAATAAAGTCACTACCGACTTCATCTAAAGGATAGAAATTGACTGTAAATCCCTGCTGCTCTCTAAGCTCAATCAGAGATTGCAAAGTTGTTTGATATCTTCTGTGAGCAAAAATATTATAGTTTTTATCAGTAGCTTTCATCTTAAAAAAACTAAGTCTTTTGTTGATAGTCTTTATACTAAGCTTAGCGCTTGTAATGAGTCTGGCTCCTTTAGAGTGATTATAGGCAACAGGAAATACCATGACTTTAGTAATCGACTTACCTTTAAAGGTTCCTAAGAACTCTTTCTTTATATGTGAAAGAGACTCCTTACTATATTGGTCTTCTTTGTAATCGGCTGAAAACTTCCATGGAACGACTTCACATCGGCAAGGCATCTCCTGGGCAGGAGAAGGAATGAGTCCTTCAATGAATGAGACCTCTTTAGCATCTAAGTAAACCTCTATATCGTCTGGACTTCCCATGATTAAGAAAGACTTAAAAGGTAGTGCTGGTGCACCCGGTGTTTTGGCCTGTTGCCAGGAGTGAATAGCGATATCTTTGAAAAGGAATGGTGACTCCAAGTTAGATTTCTTTATGGAAATGTCACTCTTATTGAAGTCCCAAAGGATCTCTAACTCTTGACCATTACTAGTAACTTTTTGTTTAACACTAGGATCAGCAAAAGCTATTTGAGAAATAGTTATAATAATTAAGGTCATCAATACCTTTTGCATACTTTCTTCCTTTGATAAGTCTATATATCTCGTAACGGAATAAAGTTTCAGAAGGCTGAATAAGTAGGAAAAGGCACACATAAATGGAAGAAAATTCCAATATTTTTCACAAACACGAAGTCGCGAAGCGTCATATTAGGTTAAAATAACAGAAAATATTACAGATTCTTCACTTTCCGTCTATTTTTAGGAAAACCTAACTGACATTATCAAACATTTCATGATAAATAGGCCTAACGAAAAAATTTATAACTTATTGAATTGTTTTATATTTATAAATCTAGGAGACAACACATGTTTACGATGAAGAAAGCACTTCTTCTTGCACTCTCTACAGTCCTTTTTGTAGGTTGTGTAAATGAAGCAAAACTTGGTTCTGCCAACAACCCTGTAAAGCTCTACTTTACTCCATCAGTTGACGCTGACACTATTGCCTCTAATTCTCAAGAGTTCATTCAATTCTTAGAAAAAGAAACAGGACTTATCTTTAAGACAGGTATTCCTACTAACTACATCGCTGTTGTAGAAGCTTTTGGATCTAAGAGGGCTGACATTGGTGTTATGAATTCTTTTGGTTATATCCTAGCTCACCAAAAATATGGTGCGACTGCAAAACTTAGAGTTCTTCGTTACGGACATGACTACTATCAAGGTCAAATTGTTGCTCACGTTGATAGTGGAATCAACTCTGTAAAAGACCTTCAAGGTAAGAAATTTGCTTTTACAGATCCTTCATCAACTTCTGGTTACATGTTTCCATTAAAAATATTAAAAGATAACAACGTTGAGCTTTCAAATACAACTTTTGGTATTAAGCACGATAACGTAATCACTATGGTTTACCAAAAGCAGGTAGACGCTGGTGCAACATACTACTCTGCCCCTGCAGAAGACGGTAAAATCAGAGACGCTAGAGATAGAGTAAGAACTCAATTTCCAGATGTTGAAGAAAAAGTAAAAATCGTTCAAATTACAGAAAAAATACCAAATGACCCATTCGTATTTAGAAAAGACCTTGATCCAGAAATTACAAAGAAATTCATTGCAGCTGTAAAGAAATTCATTGCTACTGACGCTGGTCAAAGTATCTTCAAGAATATCTATAGTGTTCAAGGTATTGTAGACACAACTGATGCTGATTATGACGGACTTAGATCAATGATTAAGTCTGTTGGAATTGATATTGAATCTAAACTTAAATAATTAACGGAAGACAAAAAAATGCTTAATGTTAAAGATTTACACAAGAAATACCCAAATGGAACACATGCTTTAAAAGGCGTTTCATTTGATGTAACTCCAGGTGAGTTCCTAGTTGTTATTGGACTATCTGGATCAGGAAAATCAACTCTTCTAAGATGTATCAACAGATTACATGAGCCAAGCCATGGTTCTATTTCTTTTGAAGGGAACGACGTAACTCACATTAGTGGACAACCACTAAGAACTCTTAGATCAAATGTTGGGATGATTTTTCAACACTTCAACCTGATCCCAAGAAAAACAGTTATGACAAATGTTCTTTCTGGATCATTATCTAGAACAGGAATCTTCAATTCTATCTTCGGTTTCTTTTCTGAAGAAGATAGAGAAAAGGCTAAAAGATTCATTAAGATTGTAGGACTTGAAGGTAAAGAAAACCAAAGAGCTGACAATCTTTCAGGTGGACAGCAACAACGTGTAGCTATTGCTAGAGCGTTAATGCAAAACCCAAAAGTACTTCTTGCTGATGAGCCTGTAGCGTCTCTTGACCCTGCAACTTCTCACTCTGTAATGCAGTACCTTAAGAAAGTTAATGAAGAACTAGGTGTAACTGTAATATGTAACCTCCACTTCTTATCACTAGTAAGACAATATGCTTCAAGAGTTATTGCACTTAAAGGTGGTAAGTTAATTTATGAAGGTCAGCCTTTAGAAATTGACGAGAACTGGTTTAAAACAATCTACGGTGAAGAAGCTGTAGAAGTTACAATTGACTAACTAGAGGTAAGTAATGACAACATTAATACAAGATGCCATTCCTGGTGAAAATAAAGGCGCAGGCCTTAAGAAAATGAAAAAAGTAGTAAGAGCTTATGCAATAGATTTATTCATTTGGTCTTATATGATTTTAGCTTCATGGAAGATTATCTATGAAAAAATCGTTATTGGTGCAAGATATTCTACATTTACTTGGAGCCAACCGCTCCTAGCAGTAGGTATTGGTGCAGTAGTAGCTCTAGCGCTATTCTTTACAAGAGTATCAATCGGTAAAGCTGTTTCAGGGTTATACGAAAGTAGACCAGAAAGAACTGTTCTATCTGAGCCATACACAATGCTTGGTTATGTACTTCTTATAGTTACTTTTGTATCTGGGATCTTCATCTCGCAAGTAAGTATCACAGAATTCCTATCTTCAAGTGGACTACATGGAGCTAGAAGAATTTTCACTGCTCTTTTTAATCCTAATTTTGCAATTATTGAAGAAGCACTATTTGCGGCGATTGAAACTATCTATATGGCATTCATAGCAACAATGCTTGCTCTTCCAATGGCATTTATTATTGCATTCTTTGCAGCTAGAAACCTTATGAACGGTTCTAAAGTAACGCTAGCTATTTATAGTGTAGTAAGATTCTTCCTAAACGTTTCAAGATCAATTGAGCCACTTGTTTGGGCAATTATCTTCTCTGTATGGGTTGGAATTGGACCATTCGCAGGTATGCTTGCACTATGGTTGCACTCAGTATCTTCACTTTCAAAGCTATACTCAGAGCAAATTGAGAACATTTCAAATGGTCCAATCGAAGCGATGACAGCAACTGGTGCTCACCCAATCCAAGTAATTTGGTTTGGAGTTGTTCCTCAAATTGTTCTACCTTACCTATCATTCACAATCTACCGTTGGGATATCAACGTTAGAATGGCGACTGTAATTGGTCTAGTTGGTGGTGGTGGTATTGGTACAATGCTTATGCAGTACCAAGGTCTAGCAAAGTGGAATGAAGTTGGACTTCTAGTAATCATCATTGCAGCTATTGTTTGGATAATGGATTACCTATCTTCTAAAATTAGAGAAGCTATTAAGTAACACTTTAAATACATTTAAAATAGGAAAGGCCCTGGTAATTCAGGGCCTTTTTTATTATATGAAACTTAATTTATTCATTAGAGACAAACTAAAAAGAAAACCAGCTTCTTTTCTTTTTCTTTTTTACCTTTACTGGAGATATTAAGATCTTACGAGATCCTTTAAAGATTTTAGCTGCAAGCTTTCCTTCACTCGTAAATGTTGTAGTCATATAGTCTGTAAAGTCATTTGGCTGTCTAACAGCATATAACTCATTATTATAGCATGTAAGCATCATATTAAACTCTTTACCACTATCAGTATTGAATTTAGCGTTTGAATTCAACTGACCTTGTCCATTCAGTATTTTAAGACTCTTATCAGAGCAGTATTCTACGTATGGAATAAGCTGAGCATTGAAACGCTCTTGGGACTTTAATAGATCTTCCTTTACTGCACTAATCTTCTTCGTACCATGAACACCTACTCTCTGCAGGGCATTTCGTATAGCTGCAATCTTAGAAAAAAGACTCTTCGCAATCTCAGGCATATCCTCATCTTCAGCATTTGAATGAAGCTTTATAAGATTTTCAAAGAGATGAGTAAGTTGATTGATTTTATCGTGATCGTTTCCAGACCCTTCTAGAATAACAATAAGAGCTTCCTCAATTTGTTGAGCTCTAGTATCAGAAATCTCTTCAGAACTAAAGTAAACCTCAGACCTTATTTTCTCTAATAAAACTCGAGCTCCAAGAACAGTGTCAGTCCATGCTGAAAAGCTGTGATCAATCCATAAAGATGTTCTTAAAACATTTAACTTAAGTAACTTTTGAGAAACAGTATCTCCCTGAATATATACTAACCCTCTGTTCTTAAAATAAATATCTTCACTCCAAGGCATAAGCTCAAAGTACTTCTTAATATCAATCGAAATTTCTTCAAGAGAAGATTCAACAATCGCTTTCACTGAGTCGTCAACTCTTTGAAAAGGAGAGCCACTCCACTGAATGCCTATAAGCTTTAACTCTGCATCGCTTACGTCATGTAGATCTAGAACACCAGCTGTTGTAGTCTGGAGCTTTGATATATTACTATCTAAACTATTTGTTATGAGACCAAGATTCTTTTTAATCTTAACAATAGTTGCATTCGTCAATCTTGATGTAATAAGCTCATATGGATTTAAACTTGTTTCAATATCTTCAACTTGATTCCACGTCTGTCTAATCTCAGTGAGAGTTTCTTCATCATCAGTTACAAGAGAGCTTAAATACTTAGAGTAACGATCATTATCTAAATTAACAGTTTCCTTGATTTCTAGAAGAAACAGATACTCTAAATAATTTATGAGTTTTCTAAAACTATTGAAATACTCTTTATCCTTCTTATATCTTAGCGCATAGATTTTTAAGTTAGAAAATGGGTTAGAGGCCATCGCAAGTTTAGCAACGAAGAGATCATCACCATGAATGAATTGCTCTATAAGCTTTTTATGAGTCGAAACCTTACCTTTTACAATATTAAAATCAACAATAAGCTCTTTTAAAAACTGTAGAGATTTCCCATATGCATGATATTCATTAAATACACTTAATCTTAATGCTGCCCCTATCCACTCTTTAACTATGGCAACTTCATGATCAGGAAGAGTATCCACATCTAACTTTGCAGAAAGGTCTCTTAAAGTATTCTCATTTTTTTCATTATAAAATTTATTCAAATGATTATCATCACCTTCAAAAAAGACATTATCTAAGAAGTTCAAGTTTATTTCACTTACAATCTCACTATTGCCAGTCCATTTTTGAAGTATATTTTTCGCCTTAGGTAGGAGTTCAATAAAGCTCTTCCTTGCATTATCTAGAGCGGGGTCTGCAGCGTGTATCATTTCATGTACAAAAGTAATAATTGTCTCTTCTATAGAGTCACGCGCAAAATCAATTGCAAAAAGTTTTCTATTTGCAATATAAACACCCGAAACATTAAACCTCTTATTAGTTTTTGCTAATAGATTATCTTCATGATGACTAGATTCTCTAGCTAATAACTTTCTAGCGTCTGGAGACAGGTCTATGATCGTTAGATCACCATTATTTAATTTCTTTTCAAACGCCTGTGCTATTTCCTTAAGTCCAGTAATTTTACTTAGCTTAACCAGAGATAGAAAAGAGTTAACGTATCGTGTTTTCCAAGCAGAGTTAACTAGCTTCACCTTGTCTCTAGAGTATTCATCAATATTTACATCACGAAGATATCTAATTATTTGGACTTTTACAGAGTATAAATTTGAAAAGTGGTTATAAGTCCCCTCACTACCAAACATATTATCTACAACTTTATACGAAGGAATATCTGCTTCGATGGCGTTTAATCCATTTAAAAAGTTATTTAACTCAATATTTTCAACAGTACCGCTTTCATCAAATGAGTCTTGCCAAAGAGACATCTCATATAATTGCTCAACAAGGCCAAGCGGGAGTTTATTTGAAACACTACCTGCAATGGCCGAGTAGCTGATGAAGAGTGTAAATATGATTAAAATAAATTTTTTCATAAAAGTGTCCTAAATCTAACCACTGTATAAAACTTGTACAGTATTAGGTTGAATCTCTAAGTAACATAAAATATGACATGCTTTGTATGTATATAAAGCAATATCAGTGCCAACTAAAATCTATTATTGAACTCCATTATAAGTGTGTAAATAGACCTTCTAAGCTTTGCAACATCATCTCTCTCAGGAATAACTCCCGCCTGGATACTTCTAACAACTTTTTTATAAGAAGCTGAT
>NZ_JBFGYP010000047.1:0-21444 GCF_041587335.1 Halobacteriovorax sp. | reverse complement strand
TTTCAGGTAAATTAAATAATACTGATGAAGTAGAGCTTATCGTCGATAATGAAGTTCGTGCAGATATAAAGAGAAATCACTCTGCAACTCACTTACTTCATGCGGCCCTTCATAAAGTTGTTGGAAAACATGCAGTTCAAAAAGGTTCACTAGTTAGATCGGATAGACTTCGTTTTGATTTCCAAAACCAAAGTGCAGTATCAAAAGAAGATTTAGATAAAATCGAGGCATTAACAAATCACTGGATTATGAATAATACTTCAGGGGAGATCGATTTACTGGATTACGACGCTGCTATTGAAAAAGGTGCGTTAGCACTCTTTGGAGAAAAGTATGACTCTAAAGTTAGAGTCATAGCCTTTGGACAAGACTCTGTTGAGCTCTGCGGTGGTACTCACGTTAAAAGAACTGGAGATATTGGACTAATGCTAATTACTTCAGAATCTTCTGTTGCAAAAGGAATTAGAAGAATTGAAGCAGTAACAGGTCGAGAGGCATATAAGTTACTTCAAGAGAGAAACCTTATTCTTAGAAAAACAAGTGAGCTTCTAAGTGTTAAGCCAAATGAGTTTGAGACAAAAATTAAAGAGCTTAAGAAGAAGTCCTCTGCAAAGAAGGAAGCTCCTAAGAAAGTATCAGCAAGTGCAGCAAAATTTGAAAATGAAAATAAGCTAGAAGTATCTGGCGAGAAAGTATTTGTTGCTCAAATGAATGCTGACGCCCAAGTTTTAAAAGATCTTGGAGATCAGCTCTTAGAAAAAGGTGAGTATAAAATTATTTGTCTTGCAGGTAATGATGGAAAAACCATTAGAGCTTTCTCTTGGGTTGGTGATGGACTTAATAAGAAAGTTAAGGCCGGAGATCTACTGAAAGAACTTCTAAAGCCAGTTGGTGGTAAAGGGGGGGGGAAACCTCACTTTGCTCAAGGTGGATCACCAGAAGTTGATGGAATGGGGAAGATCTTTTCAAATATTTCGGAAGTAGAAAGTTTTCTAAAAGGAAAATTATAAATGGCACTTAATAAAAAACCTTATAAAGGGACAAGAGACTTTTTTCCTGCAGATAAGAGAGTTCAAGATTTTATCTTCAATAAAATGAAAGCTAGTGCAGAAGCTTTCTCTTTTGAGGCCTATGAAGGTCCAATGGTAGAGGAAGTCGCTCTGTACAAAGCTAAGTCAGGTGAAGAGTTAATAAATGAGCAGATCTACTCTTTTGAAGATAGAGGCGGACGATTTGTAGCAATTAGACCTGAGATGACACCAACTGTTGCAAGAATGGTGGCACAAGTACATAGAGAGATTCCAAAGCCTATTAAGTGGTATTCAATACCAAACCTTATGCGCTACGAGAAACCTCAAAGAGGAAGGCTTAGGGAGCATTGGCAATTAAATTGCGATATATTTGGGGAAGTTGGTAGAAGTGGAGAAATCGAAATTCTTCAACTTATCACACATCTCTTTACTGGTTTTGGTGCGAACTCTAGTCACTTTGAAATTCTCATCAATGATAGAGAGATTGTAAATATTGTCTTCAATGACCTAATGAAGGTTGATGAAGAAACTTCTTATAAACTGTATAAGATAGTGGATAAGGCCAAGAAGGTTAAACCTGAAGGGCTACAGAAAATGATTACAGAGCTATCTCTAGAGAAAGAATCTGAAGAGATATTTAAAAGATATTTAGCGATTAAGAGCTTTGATGAGCTTTTCTCTTTCTTAGAAGAGGTTGGTTTTTCTGAAAAGGGAGCTGGCTTTAAAGAACTTGCCGACATTTCAGCAAAGATAGGCCTACAGGACTATCTTGTATATGATCCAACTATCGTTCGTGGATTAGATTACTATACTGGTATTGTCTTTGAAGTTTTTGATAAGAACCCTGAAAATAGAAGAGCTCTTTGTGGTGGCGGAGCATATGCAAACCTACTTCAGATATTTAATGAGAATCCTGTTCCAGGTGTTGGTTTTGGACTTGGAGATGTTACTCTTACAGACTTCTTAACAACACATAAATTACTTCCAGATCTCTCTAAAAATGATGTGGATATCTACCTTACTTTTCAATCAGAGAAAGCAATCGCAAAAAACTTTGAACTAGCAAGTGAGATTAGAGCTCTTGGATTTAAGTCTTTAAACTCTCTTGAACCAGTGAAGTTTAAAAAAGTGTTCTCAAATGCAGAAAAGCTTGGGGCAAGATTTGTTTCGATATTAGGGGATAAGGAATTAGAAGAAGGCTTCTTCCAATTAAAGAATTTATCAACTAAAGAAACAGTTGATATTAAGTTTTCTGAGTTAGAAAAATTAAAAGATATAATTAAACCTTAGACTTTTTTAGATAAAATTCAAATGAATACATTTATAGCATATAATGGCTCTTAAATATAAAGGAGCCATTATGAATAAGATTTTACTAATGTTAATCTCATTATCAATTGTATCTTGTGCTAGTACAAATAGACCATCATTTGATAGTGAACTCTCAGAATTCAAGTATCCTCATTCCGTTGAGACATTCTCTTTTTCCTCACAACGTCAAAATTTGAAAATGAGATATATGGATATTGGAAAAGAGAACTCAAAAGTGGCGGTATTATTACACGGTAAGAATTTCTCCGGTTATTACTGGGAAAGAGTAATGAATGAACTTAAATCCAAAGGATATAGAGTAATCGTTCCAGATCAAATTGGATTTGGAAAAAGTACTAAACCTGAAAACTATCAATACTCATTTGCTCAATTCTCTCGCAATACTCACGAATTATTAAAAAGTTTAAACATTAAGAAATATACTGTCGTAGGTCACTCAATGGGTGGAATGCTTGCTGTACATATGTCTTCAATGTTTAAGACTGAAGTTGAGAAGCTTGTTCTTGTAAATCCAATTGGTCTTGAAACTTATTTAGACCTTGTTGAATTTAAAGATCCTGAATTCTTTTATGGAAACGAAAAGAAGAAAACAGTTGAGATGTTCAGAAATTATCAAAAGAAATTTTACTATGATGGTGACTGGAATGACTCATATGAAGAACTTTTAACTCCTTTCAAAGGATGGAAGAACGGTGGTGATTGGGAACTTATCGCTTGGAATAATGCTTTAACTTATTCTCCAATTTTCTCAGACGATATTGTTGATAAATTTATTAAGGTGAAGGCGCCAATCTTTTTAATTAACGGAACAAGAGATAAGACTGGACCAGGAAGAGGTTGGAAGAGAGAAGGCGTGACTAAAGTAATGGGAGACTATACAAAATTAGGAAAGGCCATTCAGAAGAAAAACAAAAAAGTTAAACTTATTGAGCTGAAAGGCCTAGGCCATATGCCACAATTTGAAGATTATGAAAGATTTTCTAAAGTCTTTTATCCAATCTTCTAATTTCTATTTGCTTTAAATAAAACCTTACCTTCTTGATCAAAGAGGGTAAGGAAATTTCTTTCCACTTCAAAACTATTTACTTTACCTATAGATTCAAAAAATAAAAACTCATAGTTATTCAATTTTCCAAAACATAACTTCTTGGTGGCGCCACTTTTTGTAATTGATAGTTGTCTGCCATTTACTTTGAAAGAGCCAAAGTAATTATTGCAACTTGTGTTACCACTTAATTTTTCTTCCATTTGAAAATTAAAAAATGCATCGGCATCCTTTATTAGTGTGACATTTTGAATATCTGTTACTTTCCATTTTCCCAGGATATTTTGAGTCAGTACTTTTTTAGGAGTAGAGCAAGAGAGAAGAAATATAGAAGCTAAAAATAGAACTTTTTTCATTTTAAATCCTTTAGTAAAAACATAGGAATTATTCTATCATTTTTAAAAAAGAGATCAAACGCTTATTCTTACCAGTTCACTGGTACAATTTCGTATTTCTTAATCTTTCTTTTAAGTATTGTATCTTTAGATCTTTTAATTAGGTTTTTAGTTAGGATCGGTTGGAGGTGAACTAGTTGATAACTGCCAAAGTGATCTGTCTTAAAGGTTAAAGTGTTATTTGTTATTTGATATGAGGACTTAGACAGAATACCTATCTCTGATTCATTCTTATTGACCTGGCTATGGTATATTATGTGAATAGAGTTATAAGCAATATCATTATTCAATTTAAAACTAACTTCTAATGGAATATTTCGCTCGAAACTTATCTTGGGATCTGTTGGACTAATATTAATTGATTCAGATACTGGACTTATGTAGTAAGTGATTTGAAACTGATCAAAAAACTTTCTGGTCGCTAATGTGTCACCTTTATCAACTAATATATCTATCGTTTCTAGTGTTATAAAATTATTGCGCTTTACCATAGCTCCTTTCGGAGCTTCAGTTGTATACATTATGATCCCAGAACTTTCACTGTTGGCCATAAATATATATTCGAGAGTGATCAGGCCCAAAGGAATAAGGACTGATAGGAGCAAATATTTATATTTACTCAAAAATATGGGATTAATATGGGTTAACATCCCTTAATTTTAATAGATATTTAAAAGCATAATGTGCAGAGAGTGTTAATTCTTTACCCTAATTGTCCCAACTTCTATTATTAAAGTGTTCTAAGCCAGTTTTCCCAAAGTCTGTCCGGAGAGTTACAGTTAAATTTTAGTGACTTATGGGAACTTTTTTGAACATCTCTTGGTAGATATTTAAAATATCTCTTAAATGCCCTAGTGAAACTCGACTCATTTTCAAAGCCAGACTCGTAGGCAATTTGAGATATTGTTTTATTATTATACTTCATGGATAGGGATCTATAGGCCTTAATTAATCGTCTCTCTGTCACATAGTTCATAATTCCACCTGTGTGAGTGGGAAAGAGACGGTAAAGTGTCGACTTTGTGAGATTAAACTCTACTAAAATTAGAGGTATCGTTAGGTTAGAGTTCCCTAGATTACTTTCTATGAAATTCTTGATTCTTAAAATCAATACAACATTCTTGTCTGGACTATAGCTACAGATTGGTTGATCGGGACTAAAGCTAATTGCTGCACAGACTATATCTACGCTTGGAGGAACTACTGAATGAGCAAAATCCTGTGTGATTTTTGGAGCATTATCTCGAAGAGAAATAATATGAGAGTGTAGCAGTGAGGCGAAAGGGTTCGTTTTTGTATCCAATATCTTTCCGTGAAGTATATCTTCATTTGGGACTTTACCACGAATTAATCTCTTAGGAATTACTAGAGTAATGTTTTTGAAGCTTGAATTGTGTGCCTTCCAGGGTCTAGATGTATCGATGATAATAATAGAGCCTTGATCACACTTAAATTGATTATTGTCTAAGGTTCTAGTGGTATCTCCAGAAAGAAATACTTGAACTAGGATATGGTCAAGGGTATCTCTAGCTATCTTAGACCTAGATCTTTCAAAGAATTGATTAAAAGTGGTGCATTCGACAAGCATTATCTCATTAAAGAGAAAGCTGTGAATTTGAGCTTCAAACTGCTTTAGATTTGTATGGTCAGTATTTGTGTCAAAGACAACACTCATACTTTCCTTGTAAGCATCTATCTTTTCTTTCTGAGAATATATTTTTGTATTGAAGTTAGAATACGGAATATTAGCTGAGTCTGACAAAGTTATGGCCTTTTATTAATGATATTTTTGTATAAATAATTTATTGATTGTTGAACAAAGGCCATTTAAGAAAACATAAATTTTACTTAGTATGGTTTTAGGGCATAATTAGTAAATATAACGTGGAGAAGACATGAGTGATTTAAATACAGACTATATAATTCTTGCTGGTGGTTGTTTCTGGGGAATGGAGCAGCTATTTCAAAAGTTCGAAGGAGTAATAGATACTGATGTTGGTTACACTGGTGGTCAGTTAGTAAATCCTACTTATAATGACGTTAAGTCAGGTATGACTAATCACGCAGAAGCTTTAAAGTTGACCTTTGATAAAGACAGAACTGATTTAGGAAAATTATTGCACTTCTTCTTCAAGATTCATGACCCTACGACTGTTAATAGACAGGGAAACGATATTGGGACACAGTATCGCTCAGCAATATTTGTAAGAAATGAAGAGCAAAAAGAGATCGCCTCTAAAGTTATTTCAGAAGTAGAGAAGTTAGATAGGTTTAATGGCCCAGTTGTTACTAACCTTGAAGATGAGAGAGAGTTTTACCTGGCCGAAGATTTTCACCAAGACTACTTATTACACAATCCTACTGGATACACTTGTCACTTTATCAGAAAGTAGTGTTTGTTTAAGTTTCGCATATTCATGCTTGTCAGAAGATATCTTACATTGTGATTGGAATATTATAAGTCTACAATTCCAATCTATGAAAAAAATAATCTTATCTTCTTTAATTCTAGTAAATGTAAATTCTCATGCCTCTGTAGAGGAGCTTTTTCTAAAGTCTCTCGATAGTTCGAATGAGGTGAAGTTAATCAATCTTCAAGAGAGAAAAACAAACTCTGAATTGGATGAAACTTTTTCAACTTTATATCCATCAATAAATTTAACGAGCTCTAATAGTTATGGAAATAACTCTTATCAAGGTAAGTCTGGATTAAAGAAAGTCGATGGCAATCTGGCCCTTTCCTTTAATCAAGACTTATTCCAAGGTGGAGCAGAATTTTCTATCTATAAGTTAAGTAAGATTATTCCAAAGAAAGCACTCGCTGCTAAAGAGCAGAAAGTTGCAGAATACTTCGCTCTTTTTAGCTCTTATTACTTTCAGCTCTCTTCATCAATCGAAGAGAAAAGAGAAGTATCTAAGCTATTAGATAACCTAGAAAAAAGAGTAAGATTAGTAAGACAGAGAACTAAGATTGGTCGAGACAGAAAAGCTGATCTTCTTGCCCTTGAGTCGCAATATGACAGGCTAAAGGCAGACTTATTTGATACTGAGAGTAAGTTAGAGGAAGCAAGAAAGAACTTCTTAAATTTTTCTGGACTTGAAAGTGCTGGAGATTTTAAAAATAAAATAAACCCATTTGAATTAAGCTTAGAAGATAATGTTGATTTAGGTAACAGGCCAGAGCTTAAAAGTTTAGAGCTTGAGTATGAGTCATCTCTAGAGAAATCTAAAATTGCTAAATCTGACTATATGCCACAAATATCTCTAGGTTCTAATTACTATTTAGATAAGTATTATGGTGGAAGTGACAATTGGGATGTATCACTAAACCTTACTTTAAATATTTTTGATTTTGGTAAAACTTCTTCTTCTGTAAATACTCAAAATGTTCAAGCATTAATTGATAAAACTAGACTTCAATACAATAGGGTTAATTCAAACCGAGAGTGGTCTAATTTCGTAAAAGTCTTCAACAATAAAAAGAGTCAGCTAAGCTCTCTAAAAAGATCTCTTACACAAATTAGAAAATCGTATGTTGAGCAAGTTAAAGATCTAGATAAAGGTCTTGTTGCTCAAATTGATGTGATTAGATCACTAGATGACGTTATCAATTTAGAAAAACTATATATAAAAGCTGCACTTGAACTTAAGTCACTTTATTACCAATCAAAAGCCTATTTAGGCGAATACCCTAGAAAGTAAAAAGGTAGAATCATGAATATTTCTGAAATCTCAATAAAGAATCCTGTCTTTTCATGGATGATTATGTTCTCCCTCATTCTATTTGGGATACTTGGCTTTAAGCAATTAGGAATTAATGAGAACCCAGATGTAGATTATCCTTCAGTTTCTATTTCTTATGAATATGATGGTGCAACTCCAGAGGTTGTTGAAAAAGATATTTTAGAACCTGTTGAGTCTGTTCTTGTTTCAATGCAAGGTGTTCAAGACATGACATCTACTGCAAATAGAGGATCTGGTAGAATCGAACTTGAGTTTACTTTAGATAAAGATATCGACTTTGCTCTACAAGAAGTTCAAACCTTAATTGGTAGGGCCCAGAGACAGTTGCCTGATACTGTTGAAGTTCCAACAGTTACAAAATCAAATGCAGCAGATGATCCAATACTTTACCTTGCAATTACATCAGAAACTTTAAATGAAAGAGATTTAAATATTCTATTTAAAGATGGAATTGTAGATAGGCTAACAACTATTGAAGGAGTTTCTGAGGTTAGAGCATTTGGGGCACGAGAGCCTATGATGCGAATTGACGTTGATGCAAAGAAACTTAGAAGCTATCAACTAACTCTTACAGATATTATAGACACTCTTACTCGAGAACATGTTGAATTACCTGCAGGTAAGTTTGAAACTATTGAGAAAGAAGAAAGTTTAAGAGTTTTAGGTGAAGGTAAAACAGAAGAAGATTTTAAGCAAATGATTATAAGTAAGAGAGGGGGACGAGCAAACTATGTCCCTATTACTCTTTCTGATGTGGCCAATATTTATAAGGGTGTTGAAAATAGAACTAGAATTTCTAGAGTTAATGGAATTCCTTCACTCTCAATGCCTATTTACAAGCAAAGAGGAGCGAATGCTGTTGATGTTGCTGATAGAGTAAAAGCTAGAGTAGATGAAATAAGTGCATCACTTCCCGAAGGAACTAATCTATCAGTTAACTTTGATAGAACTCAGTTTGTTCGTCTATCAATCGATGAACTCATACAAAACTTAATAATCTCTGCTCTACTGACTTCATTTGTGTGTTGGATTTTCCTTAACTCATTATCTGCAACTTTTAATATCTTATTAGCAATCCCTACTGCAATTATCGGAACTTTTGCTTTCATGCACTTATTTGGCTTTACGTTAAATACATTCTCGTTTTTAGGGTTGACCCTCGCAATTGGTATTGTTGTTGATGATGCAATTGTAATGCTTGAAAATATTGTTCGATATGCAAAAAAAGGAAATGATAGAGTTCAGGCCTCATTTAAAGGTAGTAGAGAGATCACATTTGCAGTATTAGCAACAACAGCTGTTCTAGTTGCTATCTTTGCTCCAATTTCTCTCATGCCTGGAATTGAAGGAAGATTCTTTAGAGAATTTGCACTAACCCTTTGTGTGGCTGTTGTTCTATCTTCATTAGAGGCACTAACTTTAGCACCAATGAGATGTTCTCAATTTTTAAATGTAACGTCTAAGGGGATATTTATTCACCACTGGGTTGATAAAGCAGTTGAAGCTTCAAACACTTTTTACGAAAAATGTCTCAGAAAAGCATTGAAGCATAAGGGTCTAGTTATATCGTCATCTATTGTTGTATTTCTACTATCTCTATCTTCTTTAAGTCATATTAATAAAGAGTTTGCTCCTGAAGCTGATAGAAGTTTTATGTTTGTTGTTTTTATTGCTCCTGATGGGAAAAGTTTAGATTATACAAATGAGAAAGTTAGAGAGTATGAAAAGATCGTAATGGCCCATGAAGATATCCAAAGAGTGATCATTTCTGTTGGTGGTGGAAGAGGGGTTTCATCAGGAAATAGAGGGTTCGGAGTTATAATTCTTAAAGATAGAGATAAGCGTACTAAATCTCAATTTGAGATTGCTTCCGATTTAAGAAAGCAGCTTAAATCAATCGATGGAATTCACATTATTGTAAGAGATAGAATGGGATCTGCAATTAGTGGGCGAAGAGGGAGTCCTGTTGAGTTTACAATTACAGGTCCAAACCTAGCAGTTCAAAGAGAGATATTTGAAAAATTCAAAAAAGAAATGAATGATTCTGGTTTGATGGTAGGAATTCGTTCAGATGATACAGGTGAATTGCCTGAGGTTCATATTACTCCAAATAGATTGAAAGCTCAGGAAAGAGGTGTTGAGATCAATACCATTGCTCAAACTCTAAATGTTGGTGTCGGAGGAGTCAGTGGAGGTAAGTATACAGAAGGTGGAAGAAGGTATGATATCTTTGTTCAATTACAAGAAAGTGATAGATTGCCTGAAACAATATCTTCTTTATTATTACAAAATAACCGTGGAGAGTTTGTAACTCTTACTGACGTTGTTGATATTGCTCCAGCATTTGGACCACAAAGTATTTATAGAGAAAATAGAACTCGTGGTGTGAGAGTGGACGCAAACTTAAATAATGACACAACTCAGAGTGAGGCCTTTGATTTTATCAAAAAAATAGCCCCAAATATTTTACCTGAAAAATATAATATTAATTTCTCAAAAGATTTAAATGAATCACTTATCAATATCGTCCTTATTATGATCTTAGGACTAGTTATTGCTTATATGGTTCTAGGAAGTCAGTTTAACTCTTTCTTAGATCCAATTACGGTATTTCTAGCAATTCCTTTTGGTTTGACTGGATCATTTCTAGCACTACTTGTTTCAGGGCAGACTCTAAATATATACTCGATGATTGGTATTTTACTTACAATGGGGATCGTTAAGAAAACCTCTATTTTAATTGTGGAGTTTTCAAATCACTTAAGAGAAGAGGGAATGACTATTGAGGAAGCAGTTATATCAGCTTGTACGACTAGATTCAGACCTATCATTATGACGACCTTTACTACTCTTGCATCTGCGGTTCCTGCTGCAGTTTTAACTGGTGCAGGTTCAGAAACTAGAATGCCTATGGCATTAGTTATCCTTGGTGGGGTATCTCTTTCAACTGTATTTACATTAATTGTTATTCCTAGCTTTTATACAATGGTTGCAAGACCTAGGCGTAAGATCCTAGTAGAGGAGTAGAGAATGACAAAGTACTTTAAAGATAAAGATAAGATAAAAGAGCTGACTTCAATTCAATTTGAAGTCACTCAAAAAGATGGAACAGAAAGACCATATACTGGTGAGTTCTGGGATTCAAAAGATGAAGGTTTATACGTGGATATTGTTTCAGGTGAGCCTTTATTTACCTCTTTTGATAAGTTCGATTCTGGATGTGGATGGCCTAGCTTTACCAAGCCTATCGTCGATGAGTTTATTACTGAACATGCGGACGATAAGTTCTCTATGAGAAGAATTGAAGTTAGGTCTAAAAATGGTGACTCTCATCTAGGTCATGTATTTCCTGATGGACCAGGTCCTAATGGATTACGTTATTGTATTAATTCTGCAAGCTTAAGGTTTATAGCAAAAGAAGACCTTGAGAGAGAAGGTTACGGAGAGTTCTTAGAGCTCTTTTAGGTGTCCTAAACAATCTAAAGAAGATCTTAAGTAACATTGAATACACTTTTATATGATATTTAACAGTAAAGTTATTTTGTCGACTCTATGTTATAATAGTATGCAAATATATTATTTTTAATAGGAGGAAGCGATGCAAGTTTCTGAGTTTATGACTACGGGAGTAGTGTCTTGTAGTGAGGATTGTACAGTTGAAGAGGTGGCCAAGCTGATGTGTGAAAGAGGTTTTAGTGTTATGCCTGTTGTGAATTCTGAAAAAGAAATTGTTGGTATTTTAACTGAATCTGACTTCGTAGGTCGAGACGCTGATATCCCACATGCCCTCGCTTCGATAAAGATGTTATTTGGGCAAAACTTCTACTTTAGTGATATTGAAAATATTTATAAAGAATCAAAGACAAAGAAAATTTCAGAGGTCATGAGCAATAATGTTAAGACAGTGACAGCTGATCAATCTCTTTCAGATGTCGTATCTCTTATGTCTCATAGTGGACTTAAAAGAATTCCTGTTGTTGAAGGTCAAAAGCTTGTTGGAATGGTAACTCGTAAAGACCTTCTTAGAGCATATTCTAATTTGAAGTAACTTCCTTAGAGCTCCTACTTTTAAATAGGTAGGAGCATTTCTTAGAAGCTTAGAGATGTATTGATGAAGTACTCTGTTAAAGTCTCTTCATTTAAATACTTATAGATATATCTTGTACCAAAGTTAATTGGTAATTTTCTAAATAAGACTGATTCAAGTTCTATTTCAATTCCAGAGCTATTATAGGTAGAATTTTTAAAGCGAGACTCTAGCTTTGTGGAATCGATGAATAGATTCGCAAAAGCTCTTCTTAAATAATAAATTCCCCAAATATCAAAGTCGGGAGTCAAAAGTGGAAAAGTATAGTTAGCAGTGATTTTGTTATAAAATGGAGTACTTTCATAATCATAGCCTCTAGAGAAAACTGATCCTACAGTATTTAATTGGATTGGAAGAAACTTATAGGATTGAATAGTGTCTTTTTGCTTTTCCTGTGCATAAGTAAAGTAGAGTCCATCATTTGCAAATACTCCAGGAATATTTATCTGTGAGGAATGGAATACTCGATATGAAGAATCGGTAGCATTCTCTCCTTTGGCATTCTCATATATTCCGTAGTAGATAAACTCCCATGGTGAAATAATAGATCTCTCAGTTAGATCTTTACTCAGTTTTGTATAAAGCTCAATTGATGAGGTTGTAAAGTCTCTGGCCGAAAATGCATTACTTGCTACTTGGGAGTTGTAATCAGTTGTATTAACTAAACTTGCATTAAAACTTAAAAGATTAGTAAAAGTGTAAAGATTCTTTTTGTATGTATAGGGAAGAGTTATAGTCGCTCCTGTACTCTTTTCTTCCCATTCGAGAGTTAAGTCACTATTAAAGAAATCTACTTCTCTACTTCTCTGTCCTATATTTAAATTGATTAGTGGATAAAATCCTTTTATATCAAAGTTAAACTCAGAATAGTTTTGATTTTCTGCTGCATCTTGACCAAATTGAATACCAAGTCCAAGTGTTCTGAGATAGTTTGAAGTC
Organism: Halobacteriovorax sp.; assembly: GCF_041587335.1. Classification (GTDB taxonomy): domain Bacteria; phylum Bdellovibrionota; class Bacteriovoracia; order Bacteriovoracales; family Bacteriovoracaceae; genus Halobacteriovorax. The sequence goes on along the minus strand of NZ_JBFGYP010000047.1, from coordinate 8,871 downwards.
TCTAGGTTAACACCAAATCCATTACCAACAAAAAAGCTCCATGAGTGCGGTATAAAGAGACGCTTGTCTATATGGCCATAGTCCTCAACACTATATTTTTTGGGAGATTTGTTTCTTATTTTTTTTTGGTCTTTAAATATTGATGGGCTAAAGTAGTTATAGTTATCAGATGGGTTATTTCCGAGGTAATTAAAATCAATCAAATCTTTAGTTTTAAAGCGCTGACACTTATTTAGAGAAACTCGTGAAATATGAGATCCATAGCCGTCTTGGTTACTATAGTATAAATTGTTATTATCAGCATATGGAGTGAGAGCATTAATCTTAGCATTGGTACATTTGGAGAGTTGTCGACTTTTTGAAATTTTAAAAATATCTGTAACTCCTTTGTATTGTGCCTCAAAGAAGATATCTTTATTTTTATTAACATAAAGCGAGTGTATATTATTTCTAGAAGCAGGGAGTAGGCTAATACTCTTTCCGGTACTTAAATTCAGTTTCTTAATAGATTTGTGACCAGATAAGTTTGAAACTAGAATGACTACTTCGTTCTTCCCAATTGGATAGGCTTCAGATATATCCGCATTTTTAATTGAATATGTTTTCGTCCTATTTCCTTTAAGGTCAAATTCACTTAAGTTCCATTTTAGTTTTTCTGTAAACTCTGTCGCAAGTATCTTATTTTCACTTTCATTTATTCTCGGATTATATATTCGCTTACCAGAAGTGATTCTTTCTTGTTTACCTGTACTTAAGTTAATTAGAACGAGATCAGAGCTTCCTTTATGACCATATCTACTATGTGGAAGAAATTGATTATAAACAGCGTGCTTTCCCTTTATATCAATAGCACTCAGGCCTTTTGAAAATGGAATTTCTATTACTTTAACTTTTTTATTTTTTTCCTTTTTATATATAGACCAGTAGTCGTCTAAAGAATCATGAAGGTAGAAGATAGAGTTTCCAACCTTAAAAGGTGAAGTATTTTCTCGAAAATCTATTCTTTTACTCACTAGTTTTTTGTTTTGAGACCATTCTTTTTGTAGGGAAAGCATCGTTTGGTCGAAGAAATCATAAAAAGATACTCCAGACACTTCTTTAAATGCTGTATAGAGCCTATAGGGGTGAGGGAATGATGAAATCTTTCTTACGACTTTTTTCCAAAAATCAGATCCAAATCTCTTTGTTGCATTTGATATAAGCACATAACCAAATTCATAGTGGCCTGGTAGTTGAGTATTATAACTTCCATTTAATAACTCATCATAAGTTGGAACTTGACCACTTGTGAGCATTGCTTTCAATCTCGAAAGAAATAGAGGAGACCTTCCTCTTCCAGCATCTGTATACTTTGTCTCGGCCCATACTGCATCTCCTTCAAAGTACCAAGCTTCAAGTCCAATTGCGCTCATTGCTGATTGGCCAGTGTCACCAAATAGAGCTGACACAAATTTAGTAAAGCCTCTGTTAAAATGGTCATATTGTACTATATGCCGATATTCATGAATTGCTAGGGTTTGGTACCACTCTGAACTTCCTAGTAAAGTTGAAAATGAGGATGAGCTAAACCATTCACTTCTTCTTGGAGCTAGTGTGACGTAGCCATTTGGATTTGCAGCTTCTGGACGAATAATTAAAGTGTGCTTTTCTGGTGAGTCTATATCGTAGGTTTTTCCGACAACATTTGAATAGTAGTCTAATAGGTTTGCAATATAGAAAGAGTCTCTTCCTAGATAGTCTGGAAAAATTAATTTAACATAATTGTTATCTATAGATTTCCAACTAATTCCACTGGAGCTCTGCGAGAAATCGAGATTTCTTTCATTCAATGCATAAGTGTGTGTCGATACTGTCAGTATTAGAGCAATAAGGATCGTCTTCATAAAGAAAATCTCCAAGAAAGGTATATCATTACTCTAACAGTTCTGAGTTCGATATGCATATTTTCTTAAGAGATATTTTATATTTTCTCTAGATGATTTATTCCATTAATGAGCTGTATTTATCTAGATCTTGATTAAAGACTTTATCTATATACGAACAAGATATTTTAATTTTAATATTTCTATCTAGGGCGAATTCAAGAGTCTGTTTAACTAGGTCTTTTGCTATGCCTTGACCTCTTAGTTCATGTGAGACAAGAGAGTAGTTTAAATTCCATATTCCATTTTCAATATTGTACGTAACATAGGCTTCCCCCTCAGGAAGAGAGAAGTATAACTGTTGTTTTTGTTCGTCGTGTATTAACTTCTTTTTACTGCTCATTATATTGCTCTTTGTTTATTTGCCATAGAGAGTCTGTAAAGTAGTTCTCTTCGTCTCTATAGTCTTTGATTACTTTACACCCTGTTTTCTTAGCAAGGTGTTGAATATCTGTTGAAGAAAATTTAAATGAGTACTCAAGGTGAATAGGTTCATTTTCTTCAAAATAGAAAGTTCTATTGAGCGCTTTTATAAATACACTATGAGTTTCTTTTGAAATTAAAAAGCTCTCCATTGCCCCTAATATAGGATTGTATGAACCATAGTGCTCAAAAAGTTCTTCATTAAAATTTCCACCTAGCTCTTTATTTATTCGAGAGAGTAGGTTGATATTAAATTCTGCTGTAAACCCTTCTGAGTCATTGTAAGCTGAATTCATAATCTCGGGACTTTTCTTAAGATCAAATCCTGTTAAGAGATAGTCTGAATCATTCATATTCTTCCATAACTTTTTGAAGAAAATTTGGTTTTGTACTCTATCGAAATTTCCTATGTTAGAGCCTAGAAATAGAACAAGCTTTTTATTTTTTGAAATTGATTTTAAATGTTTTAAAGCTGAAATATATTCACCGACAACTCCATGGATTGTGAGTTTTGAAGAAGATTTAATGTTTTGATCTAATTGAATTAACGCTTCTTTTGAAATATCAATAGGGTAGTAATTAACTTTGATTCCCTTTTCTATGAGTCCATTGATTAGAAGAATACTTTTATGTCCATCTCCGGCACCTAGTTCGATTAAATCGATCTCATCTTCTTCTAGCGCCATAGCAATATTTGTAGACTCTTTTTCAAGAATTTCAAATTCTTTTCTTGTAAGGTAATATTCATCTTGAGAAGTTATCTTTTGAAAAAGCTGACTTCCTTTTTGATCATAGAAGTATATTGATGGGATACTTTTTATATCAGAAGAGAGTCCTATTAGAACATCATTAGCAAATTCTTCTATAAAATCAACTTCTATGTTTTCAATAAGGTTTGTTATTTTCATTTTATATCCTTTGCTAATCTAATTCCTGAGAACATCCAACTTTGATCAGGTCTATAGAAGTTTCTGTAACTTTTTCTATAATGTTCAGGAGTATTGAATAAACAGCCTCCTCTTAATACATACTGGTTGCACATGAATTTACCGTTGTATTCGCTTACGTCACCATCAAATGGTTTGTAACCAGGATAGGCAGTATAAGGGCTTTGTGTCCAAGTCCATAGGTTGCGCTCTAATTGTTTAGTATTTGTTGAGTGAAATATATTGTTTAACTTGTCAGATTTAATTTCTAGTTGAGAGTTATAGAATTGTTCTAGCTCTGCCTCTAGTGGAAGTCTCTTTCCTTTCCACTTTGCAAACGCATCTGCTTCATAATAATTAACATGAGAAACTGGCGAATGAAGATCTAAGTCTATTTCTCCGTGGAGAGTAAATTCCTTCCATTGTGAATTTCCTTTTCTCCAATAAAGAGGACTCTTGACCTTTGTTTCTTGAATCCAGTCCCAACCGTCACTTAACCATAAATTTGGATTTTCATACGCTTTATCTTTTATAAATTCGAGATAGTCTCCATTTGAAACAAAGTGATTATCTAGCTCACATCCGTGAAGATAAACTTTATGTGCCGGAAGTTCATTGTCATAAGAGAAACTTGAAGCATTATGTCCAAGTTCATATATTCCTTCTTTAAGGATGAAGTTATTTATTTTTTCCATTTTATGACTTATTGGTAGAGGGCTTTTTTCAAAGATAGGATTTTCTATATTCAGAGATAAAATATACTTTATATCCATTAATATAAGTTCTTGGTGCTGTTCTTCGTGATTTATTCCTATGATGATTAAATCTTTAATTCTCTCATCTAAGCCTGAAGAACTAAGAATTTCAATAATAGCTGAATCAATTATTTTTCTGTGTTCAAGGATGCTATTGAGTGTAGGTCTTGATAGATCTCCTCTTCGTTCCTGTATCCAGTGTTGCCCTTGGCTTTTATAGTATGAATTAAAGACTTTATCGTAGGTAGAGAAGCCTGATTGGAAGCTAGGTAATACTTTTTGAGCTATTAACTTGTCGAAGAACCAAGTGACGTGTCCAATATGCCATTTTATTGGACTTACAAAAGCCGTAGGTTGTATTACAAAGTCCTCGGTTTCTAGGTTTTTACATATATCTAAAGTCTTCTGCCTAACTTTTAGAAAGCGTTCGAGTAAATCGTTCATAGTGCTAAGCCTTTATTATGCTTTTTATATCACGTTAATTTTTTTATCTTGTTATGGGTACTATATTTTTTATTTAAGAATTAATCAAATTTTTTAAACTAATTGATGTAAGAGCGAGGGGTTGTAATTAGAAGAATCCGAGCACTTGGTACTCGGATTCAGATAATATAACTTTTAGAATGTTAATAGTTCACAGCTAACTTTATGAGATTTATTAAGCCAACCGTCATAGAAGACAGTACCTTCAACTTCGCTAGTTGATGGCTCATCTAAAGTAACAACTATTAACTGGTCTTTACTGTTTGTATATTCACACTCAATAGTTGAACCACTTAAGGTATTATAACAAGTTCCTTCCCCGTCTGCTGTGAGGTAAGCATCTAAAGTTCTTTCACCTTTACTGTCAGCTTTTGAAATATTGAATTTTCTTAACTCGTAAAAGACACTCGACTCACCTGTGTATAGCTGACATCCAAGGTGTGTATCTTTTGGTATAGAAGCGAAAGAATTTAGACTTATAAGTAGTGATAGTCCAATTAATGATTTAAACATTATATTTCTCCATTTTTTTTAAGATTACTTTTGGGGCCAATGTGTATTTTAAAATTCTATTGGTATTTAAATATAAATTATAGTGGATTTGTAATCTTTACATCTGGAGAGGGGAGATTAAAAGTATAAGTACTTGATTATATTTTAGTATTTTTAGAGATAGGCCAAGTATGTCTTGGCCCTTATTCGATTTGATATTATCTAGTTCGGTTGTGTCTGTTTCTTAATAGGCTTAAATAACTCTATTAGGTAGATTACTGTGAAGCCTATGGCCTGTGAGACCATTATTGCAATTAGAATTAAAAGAATAATTCCTGGCTTTGAACGAACTCTTTCTAGTCTTTGTAGTTCTAGAATATCAATTTTATTTTGAATGTAAGTTTTTTGCAGGCCTATCTTTGCTAGCTTATCTCTTAAACCTTCATAGATTTTAAATTCAAAGTGATAGTTTGCCTTAATCTTTTCCATTTCTTGTTCAAAAGGAACAAGTTCAAGCTTTTGATTACTAATCTTCTTTAAGTATCTTTCGTTAGTAGTGATTTTTATTCGTAGTGCTGAATTTTCATCTTCAAGTTGGAGAATTCTAGCATTTAGGCCAAACTTAGATTGATTTTTGGAGTTAGCGCTTGATTTACTTCTTAACTTTCTAATTGTTGAAGTATTTTCTGATATTTTAATTTGAGAATCATTTATTTGTTTTTTTAATCCACTTAGATATTTTGTTCCTTCACCTTTTTCTTGATCAAGAGATATTACATTTCTTTGTTGCATCTTCTTTATTGAAGATAATTTTAAATCATTTAAATTATTTAATGTGTGATCTATTTGGCTTTGGAAGTAGGCTTCCGCTTCGTTATATTCTTTTAATTCTCTATTGGTTAAGTAATTTTTAGCTACAAGAAGTCCATTGTTGGCCACAGCGGTAGATAGAACTCTTCTATTTGTAGATACGTTGAAAAGTATCTGACCACCTTTATTGAGTCTGAACTTTAATTTGGATCTAAGACTACTTGCTAGTCTTTGGTCGTTACCATTAAAAGAAGAAATATAATCCATGATCTCTGGAGAATCTTGTTTTGTTTTTAGGAAACTATTTGCTAGCTCTAAAAAGTAGTCATTTGTTTCAAGAAGAATAATTGCTCTTTCTGCTGGATTTATATTTTGCTGACTTCCAACAATTGTATCTAGAAAAGATCTAAGTTGACTGTTTTCGGAGGTCTTTATCAAAAGTTTTCCTTGAGCAGGGTATGAGGGAAACTTCTTATGCCTGACAATAGCGATCAGTGTAAAAAATAGAGCAAGTATTAGTAAATACTTCCACTTTGAAAGGAAGATCTGCAACACTTCATACATTGAAATTTCATCGTTCATTTTAAACCTATGCGAATATAAATTACTGTTAATAGGTTATCGTCAATTGAGAATAATTATTTAGAAGAAGGTTTCCTTTAGGGAAAAAGTTGGTAGGATATTAACAAAATTATTTTTTATAGGAATCAAAGCATGAAATTTATCCGTTCTTTTATAGTAGTATATTCATTATTCTTAAGTTCTAGTCAGGTATTCTCACAAACCTTTAATGCTGGGGTTGGTTTCGGTAAGCCATCTGAATTTGTCTTTCAATCATATAAAAATCAGGAACTTATATCACTAAGGCTTTTAGGGGCAGTGAATAAGGCCGGTCTCTATCACGTACCTAAGGACATAAAGCTAGTTACTCTTCTTTCTCTTGCTGGAGGTACTGCTAAAGACGCCGAAGTTGAAGAAATTGTTATTGGTAACGAGACAAGAAAAGAAGTTACTCATATTAATTTATATGAAGCAATTAATAAGCAAGTTGATAAAGAGTATGAATTTAAGTCTAATGACACAATCTTTGTTAAACACAAGAAGCCATTTATTAGTAATGACTCTTGGAAGATTATTTCTGTAATTAGCGTTCTGCTTACAACAGCTTTAACTGCTATTGCAATTAATGACAAGATTTGAATCTTTAAAATTTTCACCAGAAAAGCTAGTAGAAAAACTTTGTATTTTTCTACTAGGGTTAATGTTTGTATCAAAAATCTCTTTAAAATATTTAAAAGTTCCTAGAAGCTTTTCATATTTTATATTTCAACACGGTCTCCACCCTTACATCAATTTTGGATTAAACTTTCTGATTGGTGGAATAATACTATTCTATTTTGTAAGAAGAGTTAGAGAGCATAAATTTAAACATCAATATATATTTTTACTGATTATTGCCTCTTTTGTTCTTTTGATCCAGACTCTATTTCAAATTGCATATGTACATCCAATGAACTCATGGGTGATGCAAATAGGTGGACTAGTGATTGCCTTGGCCCTTATCATGATTTATGGGGTTATGATTCCTGATATATTCTCTGTTGAAAAGTTTGTTAAAACCATAAGGAATATTTCAGTACCTCTTGTGATACTTTCGGTATGCCTTCTTCCTTTGTTTAATGTTCAACTGTTTAGAGGAGGTCGGTTCATAGGTGTTTTTAAGCATATTCCTCATATGGTATCAGCTTCAACCTTCGCCTTTATATTTTACTTTCCTCAAATATTTAATCGTAAAATATCTTTGATAAAACGATACCTAATCTTATTTATACTTTTTATTGCAGTCTTTTTAACGGCTACAAAAGCAGCAATGATAACAGTTCTCATTGTTTCAGGGATTGGTGTTTTAACTTTTGGAAGAAAGGATAAAAACACTCGAATATTTAAATTTATATTCGTATTCCTAGTAAGCCTATTTATTATTTTATTTGGAGCTCAGCTTACTACCTTTTTATATGAAGTTGCTTCTGGTCAAACAGGTTTCTTAATGAGACCTGCTCAAGATGGTATTGCCACTAGAATGGAAGAGGTTACTCGAGGCATTCAAATGTTTATGGAGCAACCACACTTTGGTCAGGGGATCCTCTATAAATTCATGAGTACTTCAGGAATCAATGTAGGTGGTTATAACTCCTTCAAAGACCCTCATAATATATTTGTATCTGCTGGTGTTATTGGCGGATGGCCATTTATGGCGGTCGTTACAATCGGGTTTATTCTTATGATTGTTGGTAGTATTAGAGGAATACTGAAGGGTGACGAGAATACACAAGTCGTAGGTATCTTCCTGTTATCACATATTCCGGTGTTTGTTATCTATCATGTCCACTTATCTCTTGGAGGAATGGGAGACAGGATGTATTGGTTAATTTTCGGGTACTTAGCTATCAAACTCAGCACTGGTAATTTAAAAAGTGTGTAAAACTTTTAGTTTTTTCCCCTAAATTTCACAATTGTGTTATAAGTTGCTCGAAATCAAACGAAGGAACTTACCATGAAAGCAATTAACAAAATTGATTATGCCATTATTTCTTTAATCTGCCTCATCTTCATTATGAGCATTCAGGCCCAGTCTTAAGGCCTTTAGTTACTTTAGAACTATAAAGGACCCTAGCTCCACTTTATGCGAGCTAGGGAGATCTCAAGTCTACTCCCCATGAGTTTGCCTGTATTTAGAGGCTACCATTTTTTCAAATTCCTAGTTCATATCTATTTAAAAATATATAAATTTACATCAATCTGAATTTCAACTTATCAATATCAGTAACTTAAATTCTCAAAGAGCTGTTCTTTGATTTTCGAGGAATAAGTAATCTTTTTCTGATACCACGGTAATTGATTATTCTATTACCATATACGTAATCAGTACTAGAATGTTGAAAAGGAAATGGTTATGAAAAGGTTAATAGTCTTTTGTGTGCTTCTATCTCAATATCCAAGTTTTGCCCTAGACCTCTATAAAGAAGCAGATGCAGTAAAAGAAAAGACTATTTATGATTT
>NZ_JBFGYP010000046.1:0-21855 GCF_041587335.1 Halobacteriovorax sp. | reverse complement strand
TCCTATCCCCTGCTTAGAAGCAATGATACTGACTGCCACGGGAGAGAGCTTAATAAATATCTGAGATAGAACAGTCCCTGTAAGTAAGAGCAAAAGGTTTGAAAGCTTTCTTTGATTTCCATATAGATTGGACTTACGGGTAAGATAGTTTTCCAAAATACTAAAGCTTACTAGTATAAATATAAATAAGAATAGTCTTAAGGCCACATCTACCCCTTTGAAGTTACTTGAATATCTTTAATCATAACATACCGAAAACAGGAATTATTCGATTTTATTTGGGCCATCAAACAAAATAAGTCAAAATTTAACGTATATTTTAAGTCATAATGATTGATATAGGTTTCTTTTTAACTTATTTAGAGGTATATGTGTCTAATTAATTGAAATTTATAGATTTTAATAACTTAGGATAGCAAATGCTAAAAGTTAATAAAAAAGTGGAATACGCACTGATGGCTTTAAAATTCATGGTTGAAAAAGGTGACGAACTTACAAGTGCTCGTGAAATATGTGATCACTTTAGAACTCCTTTTGATACTACAGCCAAGGTTATGCAAGTAATGAACTCGCACAATATCTTGAATTCGGTTAAAGGTATAAAAGGTGGATACACCGTCAGCACTGACCTATCTAAGATAAGTTATTTAACTCTAGCGAGAATGATAGAAGCTAAAGAAGTTAAGTCTATCTGCCAAACAAATAAAGGTTTATGTGAGCTACACTGCGATTGTAATATTGTGAATCCAATGAGCACACTAAGTGAAAAATTAAATCAATTTTTAGATTCCCTATCTATTCAAGAGTTACTGTTTGGAGAGGAATTTAGTGATACGAACAAACTTTGTCCAATTAAGGATATTGTTAAAGATATTAATACAAATGGAACACAGGTATGAGCGAAGAAATACTATCAGAAGAGTATAAGTACGGCTTTTATACAGACATAGAAACAGAAGAGTTTCCTAAAGGTCTAAGCGAAGATATCGTACGTCTAATCTCGAAAAAGAAAGATGAACCCGAGTGGCTTTTAAACTATAGACTTAAGGCCTATAGACTTTGGAAAACGTTAAAGACACCAAACTGGGCCAAGCTAGATATTCCGGCAATAGACTTTGAAGACCTCTACTACTACTCAGTGCCAAAGAAAAAGGAAGCACTAACTAGTTTAGATGAAGTTGACCCAGAGCTATTGGCAACTTTTGAAAAGCTAGGAATCCCTTTGACTGAACAGAAGAGAATATCTGGTGTAGCAGTAGATGCAGTATTTGATAGTGTGTCTGTAGCAACAACTTATAGAGAAGATCTTGAGAAAGTAGGAGTTATCTTCTGCTCAATTTCAGAAGCAGTTAAAGAGTATCCAGAACTAGTAAAGAAGTACTTAGGTTCAGTAGTTCCTCCTGCAGATAACTTCTATGCAGCATTAAATGCGGCAGTATTCTCTGATGGATCATTTGTTTATATTCCTGAAGGCGTTACTTGCCCAATGGATTTATCAACATACTTTAGAATCAATGCTAAAGAGACAGGACAATTTGAAAGAACTCTTATCGTTGCTGAAAAAGGTAGTTACGTAAATTACCTAGAAGGTTGTACAGCTCCACAAAGAGATGAGAACCAACTACATGCTGCGATTGTTGAAATAGTTGCTCTAGACGATGCTGAAGTAAAGTATTCAACTGTACAAAACTGGTATGCAGGAAATAAAGAAGGTCTTGGTGGGATCTATAACTTTGTAACAAAGCGTGGAAACTGTCTTGGACGTAACTCGAAAATTTCGTGGACTCAAGTTGAAGCAGGATCTGCTATTACTTGGAAGTATCCTAGTTGTAACCTAATTGGTGATAACTCACAGGGTGCTTTTTATTCAGTAGCACTTACTAATAATAAAATGCAGGCCGATACTGGAACTAAAATGGTTCACATCGGAAAGAATACTAAAAGTACAATTATCTCCAAAGGAATTTCTGCTGAGCAATCAGAGAATAACTACCGTGGATTAGTAAAAGTAATGCCTTCAGCAACTGGAGCAAGAAACTACTCTCAGTGTGATTCAATGCTTGTTGGTGATAAGTGTGCAGCAAATACATTCCCATATATTGATGTAAAAAATAATACAGCAACAGTAGAACATGAGGCTTCAACTTCCAAAATAAGTGAAGACCAACTCTTCTATCTACAGCAAAGAGGAATGGATATGGAGAAATGTATCTCCATGATTGTTAACGGTTTTTGTTCAGACGTTTTTAAAGAGCTTCCACTAGAGTTCTCTGTAGAGGCCGTTAAGTTAATTGAAATGAAACTAGAAAATTCGATTGGATAAGGAATAATAAAATGATTGAGATTAAAAACTTACATGCAAAAGTTGAAAGTAAAGATATTTTAAAAGGTATCGACTTAACTATTAAGCCTGGAGAAGTCCACGCGATTATGGGGCCAAACGGTTCAGGAAAAAGTACGCTTTCAAAAGTTATTGCAGGTCACCCTGCCTTTGAAGTTACTGAAGGTTCGATTGAGTACAATGTTAATGGTAAGAATACTGATCTATTCTCACTAGAGGCCGACGAAAGAGCAAAGAATGGTATTTTCTTAGGTTTTCAATACCCTATCGAGATTCCTGGTGTAACAAACTTTAACTTCCTACATGAATCATTTAATGAAGTATCAAAGTCACAAGGTGCTGCAGAGATGAATGAAGCTGACTTTAGAGCATTCCTAATGCCAAAGCTTGAGCTACTAGAAATGAGAGAAGAGTTTCTTGATAGACCAGTTAATACTGGATTTTCTGGTGGAGAGAAAAAGAAGAATGAAATTCTACAAATGGCCGTTCTAAATCCAAGACTATCACTTTTAGATGAAACAGACTCTGGACTTGATATTGATGCATTGAAAATTGTAGCAAAGGGTGTAAATGCTCTTAAAAACAGATTTAATGCTGTTGTATTAGTGACTCACTACCAAAGACTACTTGATTACATAGTTCCAGACTATGTTCACGTTCTCTATGAAGGGAAAATCATTAAGTCAGGTGGAAAAGAGCTCGCTCTTGAACTAGAAGCGAAAGGTTACGACTGGTTAATCAAGTAAGGTTTAAAATGAAAATAAATGAATTAACAGAAAACTATATTGAAAGCTTAACGAAACTGGCTACAAGCTCAGTTCAAAAGTCTTCATTAGATCTTTTTAAAGAAAGAGGACTTCCACATACTAAGATGGAAGACTGGCTTTATACAAAGTTAACGGATGTATTGCCAGACAACTTTAATAAAGCAGAAGTCAGCCAATCACAAAAAGAAGTGAGCTTCCTTGGTGATTACGGACTTTATTTCTCTAATGGCTCTCTAATAGAAGAAAAGTCAAAGCTTCCAAAAGAAATTTCAATAAAAGAAGTCTCTGCTGAAGATTTAACTCAAGCTGATTATTCAGATGACCAAAAAGATATTTTTGGAATGTTAAACGCTACAGTAAACAACAAAGTGATTAGTATTAAAGTAGAGAAAAACTTTGTACTCAACAATCCATTTACAATCATTCATGAGAGTAATTGTGAAGATGCATTCTCAACTCCAAGAGTTCACATCAAAATGGAAACTCACGCAGAAGTAAACTTTGTTGAAATCTACACTGGTGATGATGAAGTTAAGTATAATCAAGTAACTGTTTCTAATTTTGAACTAGATGCTGGTGCTAAGGCCAAGCATATAAAAGTACAAACAGAAGGAAACCTGGCATTTCATGCAGGAAGTGTTAATGCAACACTTAAGAGAGATTCTAGTTTTAAGAGTTTTACTTTTAATACAGGTGCTCTAAAAGCAAGACATAACCTTAACGTAGCTCTTCTTGAGTCAGGAGCAGAGAGTTCAGTAGACGGACTCTACACTCTTTCAGGAAATCAGCACTGCGATAACTTCTCATTAATAAATCACGTTGCCGCTCATACTGACAGCTCTCAGCTTTTCAAGGGAGTTCTAGACGATAGTTCACGTGGGATATTTACAGGGAAAGTACTTGTAGCGAGAGATGCACAGAAAGTGAACTCAGAGCAATTGAATAAGAACCTTCTTCTAACTAAGAAAGCTCATGTTGATACTAGGCCTCAGTTAGAGGTTTACGCTGATGACGTGAAGTGTGCCCACGGTGCAACAGTTGGACAAATGAGTGATGAAGAGGCCTTCTATCTACAGTCGAGAGGACTCAGTAAAGAGAGAGCTCAAAAGCTTTTAATACATGCTTACTGCGCTGATGCGATTATCAAGATAGAAGATCAGGAAATAGAGAACTACTTATCAAATGTACTATTTGAGTCATTTGAAAAAAGTGTATTTGAACATATGGATCAAGGCCTAGAATGATAGATAATTTTGATGTTAATAAAATTAGAAATGATTTCCCTGAGCTATCAAGAACAGTTCATGAGAAACCATTAATCTACCTAGATAATGCCGCTAGTACATTGAAGTGTGCTCCTGTAATAGAAGCTCTAAATCAACACTACTCAAATGAAGCAGCAAATATTCACAGAGGTGTTCATTACCTAAGTGAAATGGGTACTGTAAAGTACGAAGCGACAAGAACGAGTATTCAAAAGTTTATTAATGCTGAAAATGACTATCAAGTTATATTCACTAAGGGAACGACAGAGTCTCTCAACCTTGTGGCTTCATCGTACGGTAGAAAATTTCTAAAAGCAGGAGATCAAATTCTTCTGTCTACATTAGAGCATCATTCAAATATAGTTCCATGGCAAATGGTTGCTGAAGAAGTTGGTGCAAAGGTTATTGAGATACCAGTTAATGACCTCGGTGAAATTGATCAGGCTGCCTATAAGAGTTTATTAAATGATAAGGTAGCGATTGTAGCGACAAATCATATCTCCAATTCACTTGGAACAATTAACCCAATCAAAGACATGATCAAACTTGCTCACGAAGTTGGGGCGATTTATGTTGTAGATGCCGCTCAATCTATTTCTCACGAAAAAATTGATGTACAAGACTTAGACTGCGACTTCCTTGCATTTAGCTCTCATAAAATGTTTGGGCCTACGGGTGTTGGCGTTCTTTATGGAAAAGAAGACCTATTAAATAAGATGCCTCCTTATCAGGGTGGCGGAGACATGATTGATGTCGTAACTTTTGAAAAGACTACATATAACGATTTACCACATAAATTTGAAGCAGGTACTCCTCATATTGCAGGTGTTATAGCTCTCAAAGCAGCTATAGACTACCTAGAGGAAATTGGACTTGATAAAATCAAAGCATGGGAAAATGAATTACTTATATACGCCACAGAAAAGCTCTCAAAGATTGAGGGACTTACGATCATCGGTACGTCTAAAGAGAAAACATCTGTTATTTCATTTACGATTGATGGTGCTCATCCACACGACATCGGAACGCTTCTAGACAGACAGGGAATAGCTGTAAGAACTGGCCATCATTGCACTCAACCTCTCATGAAGAGGTTCAATATTCCTGCAACAACAAGGGCCTCTTTTTCAGTTTACAACACTAAAGAAGAAGTTGATGCGCTAGTAGCTGGCATTATTAAAACAAAAGAATTTTTATAAAAGATAAGAGGATACTATGGACATTCAAATCCAACCAACACCAAACCCAAATGCACTTAAGTTTATTTTAGATAAGCCAGTTAAAATAGAAGGTAATTCAAGCTACAGATCTCCTATGGACTGTGGAGATAATAATCTTGCACTGACTCTATTTACTGTAAGAGGCGTAGATCAATTACACTTCTATGATAATGTGATTACGATTACTAAATTTGGATATGAAGATTGGGACTCAATGGAGCCATCAATCATGGAGTATATTAACTCTGAGTACCCAAGACACGATCCTAATTACTTTGATCCAGATCCTGAAGCAGAGAGAAGAGCTAACCTTACTCCAGAGCTCAAAGAGATTGAAGCAATCTTAGATAAGACAATTAGACCTGGTCTTCAAGGAGACGGTGGAGATATTCAAACAATTTCATTTGAAGACAATATCTTATTGGTACAATACCAAGGAGCTTGTGGAACTTGCCCATCATCTACAACGGGAACATTAGAGGCCATCAAAGGTATACTTAGAGATGAGTATAATCCAGATATCGACGTCTATATCGCTCCGAGCTATTAGGTAAATTACGACATTGATTAAATAAAAAAGCACTTTTTTGAAGTGCTTTTTTTATATGCTTGACTTTAGTTTAATAACACATATAATAGTTTTACCTATCAAACTAATTGATCTGAGGTGATTATGATAATTCGCAACTGCTTTGAGCTACTATCTGAACTAACAGAACTTGAACAAATGGTTCAAGAGAAACAAGATCTCCTAGAGAAGCTTGGTGTTGAAGTTGATTGCGAGGAATTGCTTCTTCAATTCATTTCCAAACAAAGAGCGTTATAGCCATATAACCACTCTTTCCTTTCTTATCAGTTTTGGGTGGAGGTATGAGAATACCTCCACTCTTTTTCATTACCCGAGTATAACTCCCCGCCATAAACATAAAAGGCCTTCTTTTTTTTAAGTGCTAGGAAAATTTTTCCGACAAAGCTTTTAAGCACAGCAAATTAATTCATTGGAGGACAAATGAACGCATTTATCAACGCAAGGAAATACTCGTTAGTATTTCTATCACTTTTAGGACTACTTTCATTCACATCATGTAAATCAGATAACTCAAATATTGAGATTGAAGGCATTGATGGACCAAACGTACAACTTCTAGAGGATAATATTATGATCTCTATGGTTGTTGAAAATATGACTCTACAGGGAGGACTTAGATACAATATCCCAAGTTACCCTACTTCATATATTGAGATCTCTCCAGACCTACAAAGTGATGGAACACTACTTTCTGTTTCTATCTCACTAGATGACGTATTTCACGACAGAGTTGGTGACTTAGATCCACAAAGACTTCCAGGTGGTAGAGCTCTTCCAGGAGTAAGTGCAGGAGAACTTCCAGCAGTAGCATTCTCTATTGAGAAATTTCATAATATGAGCCTTTATGTAGGTCCAGAAGTATTTGGAATTTTCGTACCTGCAGACTTAGGAGTTGATGGGGCAATCGCAACATTTAGTTACTACATGGGTGGAGATAAAGCAGGAAATATTTCTGTAGTAGGAAATGACCAAAATGGTGAAAACGGCGGAATTCTTCTACTTTTAAACATCGATACTAAGTTAAAGAAAAGACTAATGAAAAGAGCAAAGAGATACTAATACAAAGGATACCTGGCCTTCTTAATTGAAGGTCAGTTATTTCTTTTTAAATGTTAAGCTCATAAAAGCATTAAAATTAAATATCTTAATCACCTCAATTTTTTTTAACTCTACATTTAAAGATCTACATATACTCTGATAGTTATAAAGTCTATGAACAGGGTTTCTAGCAGTTAAGACAAAGAAGAAAGCGGCTAATCCAAAGTATATCTTTTGAAAAAGAAGCTGAATTGTATTCCCCTGAGAGTGAGCAAAGTCACCAATAATAAATTGACCACCACCCCTAAGGCTTTCTAATAAATGATTTACCACCTTAGGAACAGTGTTGACTTCAAAAACATTTAAGAAGAAATTACAATATATTCTATCAAATTTTTCAATAGATCGGTAATTCATAATGTCATCACAGATAAATTGAATATTTAAATCTGTTCCAGACTTTTTAGTTCTAAGCTTTGCTTGTTCAATCATTTCAGAACTAATCTCAACAACAACAACAGATGCTCCCTTAATTGCAGCTAAGACGGCATCTTCCGCTCCCCCTGCTCCAGCAAATAATATACTTTCACCAGGATTGATTGAATTAGATTGAAGTTTTTTAAGTTTTGAAATTCCTCCAAACGAATATAATGAAGATAAGAAATCATAAACTTTGGCAAAGCGACCATATGCAGTAGTTTTACTTTTCATTACCTATAATCCCTGTTTTTAAAAGTATTGCCCATACAGACCTAGCTAACGAAACATCTCTAGAGCAGTAGTACATTTTTACTTTGTTTCCTCTATATCTTTCTTTATGAAATGCCAGTGCTTTAAAAGAATATAATGAATTCCCAAATTTATATAAAAATCTCATAACCACTCTAGTAAGAAAGTGATCACCTTCTATTTTTTCGATATCATACAGAGGCGCAATACCTAGAGATAGCTCTTTAACACCTTCTTCCTTGAACTTCTCTATGGCCTTTAAAATGATAAAATCTAATGATCCACTCGTCGTTCCAGGTAGGTTTCTAAGTATATGGGCACAGTATCCGTACACCTTTCCATTTTTGAAATATGGAATAAAGAATACATACGCTATAAGCTTCCCTTTATCATAGCAATAGAACTTTCTCTCTTTCCATGATTCAAAGAAACGTGGAGGAGCTGATAACAATTTAAGCTCCCCTGTTTTAACTTTCTTTTTACTCATCCATCTTTTAGAAATATCTAAAACTGTTTTCTGATCGACATCACTCCAGGGCTGCTCGTGAACACTTAGACCTCTAGTATGTAGATTTCTAACATTTCTAAGATATTTCATTTTTTTCCCAGAAACATTAAATGTATCGAGTGGGATATTAACCTCACTACCAAATTGATTCATAGAATATCCAATATTCTTTAAATGACTAGCAACTTTATAATCATTGCCAATATATACACTTTTTCCTGGAGTATTATGTTCAAAGGAGTCTATTAACTTAGAGATATTCTTCTCTTCGCACAAAGGATTGATAAAAATAAGATTAATATCACCAAATATAGACCTATGCTTCTTATAAAGAACGACTCCTAGCTCCTCAACTTCATAAAACTCAACCCCATCTTGAAGGGACATGTGTGAATTTGTGTGCTGTCCGTGCTTTGTAACTAATTCTTCTAACTTATTTGTACAGATAGAATTATTCATCTTTTTATTTTTAAATAAATAGTGAGCTACAATATCTTTCAAAATACTTGGAGATACTAATGCATAAGGGTCTTTTTCTAAATTTGCAATCTGGAGAAAAGTCATTACTACTCTTTTGTTATACGTTGAAAGAGGAAGTAATAATTCACTATACCAAATAGATATTTTATCATGTAATGTAATCTTACTGCCGTCAGTAAGTGGCCATTTTAGATCTTCAGAAATTGCCATTGGCCATGCAGCTTTAACTTTATTATTTATTAATAATTGGTGCTTCTTTCCAATAGTTCTAACATTATCTTTTAAAAGTTCTTGAACCAACAATATTTCAGTTAGTGCAATAGACATACCTTGCCCATAAAGAGGGTTAAATGTAGCTAACGCATCACCAAGAACTAATAATTGATTAGGAAAATTCTTCATTTTCGAGAATTGTCGCCATTCATTTACAGGGCCTCTATATAGAGAGATATCAGAGATAGGTTTTGACTTTTTAATTATATTATAAATATGAGGATGAGTTAGCTTTCTAGCAAACTCTAAAAACTCATCAGGATCTGCAGATGGATATTCTTTATTACTTCCAATCAAAGCAAGGAGCCATTTGTTTCCTTCGATTTTCCATAGTCCAGCTGCTCTTGGATTAGAAGGAGCTGCGGACGCTATTTCCATAAGTTTAAAATCAGTTAAACTCTCTGGTATTTCATATGCGCAAGTTGCATAACCAACATAGGGATTAACTCTTTTTGAGTCAGCTACTGAAATATCATTTTTTTCAAAGGTCTTAATTAGGCTAGAATTTCTTCCTGAAGCATCAATTATAAGATCAGCAGAAAGACTCTTCTCCTCACCATTAGTTAAATATTTAACTCCTAGAACCTTACTTTTGTCTGAGTTTAAAATTAGATTATTCCACTTTGCATTATAGATAATATTAATATTTTTAACGCTTCTAACTCGTTCTCTAATTCTATAGTCTAGCAATACTCTAGATGTAGGCCTAATCATAATATTAGATTCAAATCGTGGACATTCACCATATTCAGTAAACAACCTTCCATCTAATACATAATCAATTAATTCAGAACCATACTGAGAGAGTTCGCCATCTATTCCAGGTAGAATATTCTCTAAAATTGATCGTCCTCTAGAAAGAAGAATATGATGTTGTCCCATTTGAGGTACGGACTTGCGCACAGTTGGACCTTCAGCAGGCCCACCTTTGTCTAGTATTATAACTTCTTTATAAAATCCAGATAAGACTTTAGCTGTAAGTAACCCTGTAAAGCTTGCCCCGACAACAAGTGCAATGCCACATCTATCACTAGTCATATCAATCCTAATTTGATTATAGTCAAAACTACCAACAGATTTCTGATCTCATCAGTTAACCGGAGATGACTTCTTTTTACTTAGTATTACGTATGGTTTTAACATAATGATTAATAAATGACTCAATTGAGAAAGTATATGTATTTTTTACTAGGATAGAATGAATATGTAATACTTGATTTAAAGAAATTCAATAGATAATACGAAAGAAAATTATTCTTTCGTATTATCTATAATCTCTTTTAACTTATCATAAGAAAATGTATCTCTTTTCTTAATCTCTTCTGCCTTTTTAGCAATCTTAGTAGGTTTCTTACTTTTCTCTAACTCATCTTTCTTAGAGAATTTTAGAACTTTTCCATCTGGGAATTCTATATAGACCTCGTCATCGACAACTGTCTCAAGAAGCTCTTCAATTTTAACTCTCTTCTCCTCTTCACTCAATTCAGAGAATGAAGCATCTACAACGATAGGAGAAATCTCACCCAATACTGAATTATCAACAACCTGAACATCATCTCCAATATTTTTGAGAGAAGTCAGACTAATACCAGATACAGATGAACTATCCTCAGTAAGAGAAATTGAACTAGACGGAGCACTACTCGAAGTATTACTTCCACCATTAGAAACTGGGGATTGATCAACTCCAGGAATAAAGCTTGATGCTGTGGCTATGTTACGCCCTGTACTTACGTCGTCAACCTGTCTTACTGTTGTATCTTCTGATGTATTATCGATAAAAGACTTATTTAAAGCAGAGGCCAATGGCGAACTAAAGTTTGATGGGGTTGACTCTATATTTGTAGAAGAATTATTTGCAACAACAGAAACATCTTCTTTTTTATTTGTTAATTTTTCAATTTCAGCACTTTGACTTCTCAGTTCTTCACGAAGCTTAGCTAACTCTAAACTTTCTTTCGTAGAAGTAAGTTCATCACTTAAGGCCTTCTGAGTGTCTACTTTATCTTTCTTTAATTTACTTAAGCGTTCTGAAATATAATCCTCTAATGGATCTTGGCTAGAGACTTCATCTCGACCAAAAGAAATGTTTTGATTTATATTATTTTTAAGCTGATTAATATCTCTATTAGGAGTTGCCGAAATATTCGAACGATTAAAATAGTTGTCGTTATTTGTAATGTTAGCTTCTTTAACTTTTGGAGTATAACTTGAAACACTAACCTCTTTTCTATTAATAGGCTTAACAATGGCATTAGATACTTTAGAGTTAAAATTACTTGATGCTATCATAGGATCTTTCAAATTATTTCTGCTAACAAAAGAAATTCTAGATCGTTCAATGATATTTCTTTTATTAGTCACTTTTTGAACTAAAGTTTGTGTACTTGTATTAGGGTCAACTTTATGAAATGTTATCACACCGTCATCACTTACTCTTGATTCTACACCTTGATCAATTTTCCAAATTTTCAGACCCATATAAGCATACTTTAAAGATTCGTCAGAAAATTCAAACTTTGCCTTAATTTCTTCTTCTAATACTTTTATTTGTTCTCGTATCACTTTTATCTCAGGCGCTTCTGTAGATCCAGACATTGCAAGCATACCGACAAGAACATTTTCTTTTAAATGCTCTAATTCTGCCATCGCATTTTTAAGCTCATTATTCTTACTCATTTCTTCAGAACGCTTTTTAAATTCATTATACTTACTACAGTAGAAGATATCTTTCTTATATTCAGGAGTTCCAGTCATACCAAAGTATGATTTGAGGGTTACAATTGCATTTTCAACAACTTCTCTCTTCTCTATTTTTTCGTCTGGAGTCCCCCCTTTATCAATAAAACTATCAGGAAAAAATGTTGAGAAGTTACTTTCAATTTTTTCTTGAATATCTTTATCTTTTACAACAGAAACATACGACATTAACTCTTTACAGCCCTCTCTCTCTATATCTTTAACCTTAAATTCTTCAGGTGGCACTCCGCTCTTTATATCTTTTAAATGCATACTTACATAATCATTTACAATCGTAGCTTTTATATTATTAACAACATAAAGGTTTTCATTTGTTGTTGATATTGAAGTCGTTAGCTGCGTATCGAGAAAAAATTGATTTCCAGAATCCTTAGATACAGAGCGAGATATTTCTATAAGGTCTTCATCATTAGGATACCTTCCTAAATCTTTTAACTTTGAATTAAAAAGCGAGTGCTGAATATCTTTCTCATCTTGAGTTAGTTTATTATCCTCTAAATCAATAGAACGATTTCGAGCATAAACATCATAAATTTTTGATAAATAAGGATCATTTTGATCCATAGAGCATCCGCTAAGACCCATTTGATCGTAAATTTGATTTAGTGTAGAAACTCCTGATGAAAACATAAAGACTGGTTTTATTTTATCTTCGTCAAGAGAGCGAACATTCCCCATTAAAGTATTCATTTCTGTTACTTCGCTACTATTAACAAATTCTTGAACTTTAGTTTGGTCAAATCGTAAATTAACGCAGCCACAAACCTTTTCAGCGGTAACAAAGTTTGAACAGCCCAAGTTTTGACTAAGTTGACTCATGACTCCAGTCTTATTTGCTCTCTTTATACATTCTTTGGCCTCAGCGCTTAAGAAATCATCTGGCACTTCTGAATAAACTTGAATTTCATTAGATGTAGAATATGGGAAAGCAAAAGAATTTGATAAATTCAAAATGAAAGTAAATATGAATACTATAGCAATTTTCTTTTTCATATTCAGCCTATTTTATTATATTTTTAAACTGTTCGGTTACTTGAGTTATTTTCTTTACTAATTAATTACAATAAATTTACAGTGCATTGAGATTCAAAAATACAAAATACGAATATTTTTTAGATGGATGATAAGGCTTACGTAATTGAGAATTATGTGAAAAATTCCCTAGATGCGAGAACATCTAGGGAAAAGTTTTATTTTTCTTGTACCCAGTTAAGAATATCATCCTGCCCGTAATCACGTCCTCTAGGATTATCAATAAGAAGGTCCATTTGTTCATCATTGAGTCTAGTATTACTAACTTTTCCTGAAGTTCTAAAGTCTACCAAACACTGAGTAAGTTTTTCTAGATTGTCACAAAGTTTCTTATCTTCGTACATTTCAGTAATTCTTTTTACTTTACAAATATTATAAGATTTATAATCTGGATTGAAATGAAACGTCGTTCTCTGCCAAACAAGATCATCAATCTCACCCCACCAGTTCTTTCCTACAGATTCAATTCTATTCATTTTTTCATTTACAACCTCGAGAGCTGTTAGCATCTTTGTTGCTTCACTGCCCTTCACAAACTTACCACCTGTCTCTCTTCTTTCTTCGTCACATGTCGCGGCCATTTTGCCAATTTTTGTAAAAAGAGTTTTTAGATTATTTGGTATGGCAGTCCTTTTATTTTTATAGTTTGCCATAAAATCAAGGTAGATATCAGAGCTAATTGCCATAACTGCCGCAAGGAGAACTTGCTTAGTCTGTCTAATATTATGATTTACCTTAAAACCATACATTCGCATTGAATGCTCTTGCTCTTCTTTATATAGGTTTTCAACTTTATCGTTTCTATCCCAACCTTCACGATTGTACTCTGGAACAGACTTTCCATCAGGTATAGATAAATACTCTTCCCCGCTAATCGTTTGGGCCGAAGCATTAGGTATAATTAATTCTAAAGCTTTGAAGAATACCGATTTCTCATTGAAAGATTTATACATATTTTCATTGAAAATATTAAAGTATTCAGTAAAGTTTTTGACATTTCCTACAGGTAGTTTTACTAACTTATTTTTGATATAAACTTGACTCTTCGCTAGATCAGAAAATGAGAAATGTGCACTTTCACCTTTATAAGTAAGTGTGATTAGCCCGGCCTTATTTAATGTAATACTAGGAAGATCTTCTTTTAGTGCATCGGGAAAGAACTTAAAAAAAGCCTTTCTCTCTTCTTCAGTAAAACCTAAGGAGTTATAATACTCTTTCGGCTTTTTTTCGAGTTTTTTATACTTATCTAATCTGCTAATAAATTCATTTGTTAAAATTTTACGAACTTCTTTTTCAGCGAAGGAGTTCACCTTCTCTTTCATTCCAAAATTCTCTTGTGCAAATGAGTTTGAAAGAAATAATAATATTATTAAAAACTTCATTAGTGTCTCCGTATTGATTTCAGTAACCTATCGGGGACTATTAAAATAAAATTAATTTTTTTTTTACTTTTCTTGGATCCATTTCATTATATCTTCTTGTCCGTAATCTCGACCTCTAGGGTTATCTATGAGCAAGTCCATTTGATCGTCTGTAAGCCTCTTGTCGCTTACTCTACCTGAACTTCTAAACTCAATAAGACAGTTCGTTATTTTATCCATATTGTCACATAAGTTTTTATCTTCATATATTTCACGTATTCTATCAACTTTACAAATATTATAAGATTTAGCATCAGGATTAAAATGAAATGAAGTTCTCTGCCAAACAAGATCATCAATCTCGCCCCACCAGTTCTTTCCTACAGACTCAATTCTATTCATCTTTTCATTTACTAAATCTAAAGATGTAAGCATGCGACTTGCTTGATTGTATGAAGCAACGTCACCAATCTTAGATGGATCCTCTTTGAAGGAGTTACATGAATTTGCTAACTTATCAATTTTATCATATAGTTTTTTAAGATTATCTGGCAGTTCCTGTTTTTTATTTCTGTAGTTGGCCATAAAGCTTAGCTCAAGATCAGAGCTAATTGTCATGATAGCCGCAAGAAGAACTTGCTTTGTTTGTCTTACATTATGATTAAAGTCTGTATTATCATATAAGTTATGAATCTCTTTATCACTACGGTCATATCCTTCACGATTATAATGAGGAACTTCAGTTCCATCTTTGATATTTAGATAATCTTCTCCAGCTCCAGCTTGAACTGAAACAATCGGATTAAGCAAATGAAGGATTTGAATAAAAGTTGTCTTTTTGTTAAATGCCGAATACATATTTTCATTAAAACTTTTAAAATAACTATTGAATTTTTCGTCTACCATTTTTGGTGTCTTTACTTTTATTCCATTTATATAAATTTCTCTTTTCCCTAAACTTTTAAAAGTAAATTTAATAACACTGCCTCTATCTCTTAAAATGAGAATCCCTGATTTTCTTATTAGTAGTTCAGGTAAACTTCTCGTCTTAAGCTCAGGAAGTGCACCTATCAGCCCATTAATCTCTTGAGGGTTCATACCAATAGATTCAAAGTACTTCTTAGGTGTATTTCTTAATTTGTTGTAATTTTCTATTCTAGCGATAACTTCATTTGAATAAATAGAAGTAATTTGGCGACCTACTAACCTATCAACCTTTCCCTTAATACCAAAATTCTCTTGCCCGTAAGAAGAGAGTATTGAGAACAGAAAAAATATAGTAATAAGAAATTTCACAGCTCACCTTTATAAATACTTACATCTGTATCGGTAATTCTAAGTGAAACTATAGGGTATTCACTAATTAATAATGTAACCTTTTGTTTTTCTATGAATTTTCTTTATTTTTAGAGCTCACATAATGGGCATGTGCTTTGAACTAGGAAAGTAATAAAGGGGCATGACTCTGCCCCTGGAATATATTCGAAAGAGGATTAAACCCACTTCTTTGGGTAGTAATACTTCATCATTTCTTCGTGGGGTGATCCTGCTTTAGGAGCATATTTATAACTGAACTTCACTCTCCCAGGTAGTGAAATTAGGATGGAATCAGTCCTTCCGTTACTTTGAAGACCAAACATCGTTCCTCTATCGTGAAGAAGGTTGAACTCCACATAGCGCCCTCTTCTATGAAGTTGGAAATTTTCATCTTCATCCGTATATGCTTCTTCAGATCTCTTATCCATTAGAGGAAAGAATGAATCAATAAAATGATTTGATAAGTCTTTAACCATCGCCAGGTCTTTCTCTGTTTCTCCAGTATTTAGGTGATCAAAGAATATTCCTCCTACGCCTCTCATTTCATTTTCTCTATGTTTATTTACAAAGTAGTTATCACACTTAACTTTAAAGTCTTCATAATTACCATAAGGAGCGCATGCATCTGCCCAAACTTTATGAAAGTATTTAAAGTCTTCAGTGTAAGGGTAGTATGGAGTTAAGTCAGCTCCCCCACCAAACCAAAACTTATCACCTGCTTGAATCATTCTAAAGTTAGCATGTGTTGTAGGTACCTTAGGATTTCTTGGGTGAATAATTAGAGAAATACCAGTTGCCCACATAGTTTCATCAGTACTTCCAATCTTCTTAGCAAACTCAGGAGCAATTGCACCAAATACCACAGAAGTATTTACACCAGCATTTTCAATAATATCTCCAGAAAAGGCCCTTGTAATACCTCCTCCACCATCATTTCCATTGAAGTCTAGTCGACTCCAGTTATCTTCTACTATCTCTACAGAAGGGTCTCTTTTTTTAATTTCTTCAGTAATCATATTCTGAAGTTGACGCACGTGGTCCACAAAGTTTTGTTTAAGATTTTCAAGCATTATTACACCGTATTATATGTTTATAAAATGAGGCTCGCATGGTATCAAATCAAGCAAACCAAATAAAGAAGCAATTAATGAAATACATACTTATTTTACTTTTTACTATTCAATTTGCTAGCGCCTTAGAGCCAAGTCAAATTGATAACATAAAACAACCAGAAACTAGACAAAAGAAATATCATTATACGTATATTGATAGAGATCATACTCAACGTGAAAATGTCATGCATGCTTCAATTGTCTACGGCATATCATGGTTGGTCTATCCTATCTCACAACCTGAGACTTTTTTTGATGAAGGTAGTTTCAGAAAGTACAAAGATAACTTTGGAAAACTTGTCTTTGATCAAGATGAGCCATTTTGGAACTGGATAGTTCACCCTATATCAGGATCTCAGCTATACCTTTATTATAGAGCAAATGGTTATAATAGAATTGATTCACTCACAATGTCGTTTATCTCTAGTACGCTCTTTGAATTTACAGTTGAAATTTACACTGAACCAGCAAGTATTCAAGACCTATACCAAACTCCAATACTTGGAGCCGTGATGGGGGTTGGAATCGAAAACCTATCTATGTATCTATTAAATACAGGAAATATGTTTGGAAAGGTACTTGGCCATCTAATAAACCCTATGACGCTTTTTTGGTTCTACGAAGGTAAAATGATGCTCACTCCATCATATAATGGGAAAGGTAAAGTCGGCCTTAACTTCTACATGGACTTTTAATGAAAATATATATTCTATTATTCACATTTTTAATCTCATGTAGTGATACTTTTGCTGTTGAAAATACAATGTTTCTAAAAGCAGGAATAAATACTTCTGTAACTAAGCTTGGTGTCTTTGAGAAAGATGAAGATGATGACGATGATGATAAAGAAATTCAAGGGGAAAACTACTTTGGAGGGTTTGGCTTCAATACTCACTTCGGCTATCGATGGAAGAGGTTTGAGCTAACCGCGAGCTCAAGTATTTCATTTGGAAAAGTAAAAGACCTTGCTTTCAAAATTAATGAGAATAGTTTCGAAGGAAGTGGAAATTACCAAAATCTAATGGTGAGCCCAAATGTAAGATACTTCATACCTTGGTCTCCTTTAAACACTTGGAGAATTTCGACTGGACTAGGCCCTATTTGGTCACAACAAACAATTCGTCTAAAGGAGTTCACTTCTAGCGGAGATTACGCGGGAAAGAAGTTCAAGCTAACTTACGACTCCATTGGTTTCGGCATAGGAATCGGAGTTGAAGAACATTTAAAATCTAAAAGCCTACACCCTGTCTACTTTAGTATTACTTACGTGAGACTTTACTCTGTTAAGTCGTATTTAGTAGATACAACAGATAGTACTAAAACAAATATACTAAGTACTTCAGATGCAAAGAACGATGTGGCTTCAGATACCATTACATTTAGTATGGGAATTATTTTATTCTAGGAGAAGTAATGCTTTATTATCACAACTCAAGATGTAGCAAGTCTAGACAAGGTTTAGAGATTTTATCAGCTTCAGGGGTAGAGCCTACAGTCAAAGAGTACTTGAAAGAAGGACTTACAAAGACTGAGGTTTTAGGTCTTATTAAAAAATTGAATATTCAACCATTAGAAGGCCTAATAAGAGTCAAAGATGCTCCCTTTAAAGAGTTAGGTCACACTAAGAATGACTCACTCTCAAATGACCAATGGGCCAGTGTCATATCTAAAAACCCTGCCCTTCTAGAGAGACCAATTCTAGTTAATGGAGACAAGGCTGAGATCGGAAGACCTCCTGAGAATTTGAGTAAAATTATATAGTTACTCATTGGTTGGCACAAAAAATTATCACCAGATTTTTTGTGCTATCCAGTTTTCAATCAGTTAAGTTCACTTCCTCCCCCTAAATAAACTCCCTCAAGTTTAGAGATATAATAGACGAATAGTAGAAGGGCCATCTGCCTAACTTATATTAAGACTTAGGGATTATAAAATGAACTTCTTACAAAAATTATTTTTAGTGACTACATTACTACTCTGTACAGGGACCTCTGTTCTTGCAAATAGTGGTGTTGCAAAAGCAATCATCCTCAAGGGGAAAGTTGTTGCAGTAAATCCAACGACAAAGGAAACTGTTTCTTTGAAGAAAGGCTCTTGGGTAAATGAAGGATTCGTTGTTAAAACTGAACCTAAGTCATTTGTGAAATTTCTGTTTATTGATAAATCTCAGATGAACCTTGGTCCAAAGTCGGAGATGGAAATTAGTAAATTCCCGAGAAAGAAAGCTGGAATTATTACTCTTATGAAAGGTTCTCTAAGATCTAAAGTAACTAAGAATTATCTTGATAATAAGGATAAGGATAAATCAAAACTTTTCATAAAAACAAAAACTGCGGCCATGGGAGTTAGAGGTACTGACTTTATGGTTACCTATAACCCGGCAAATGAAAATACTGCTCTTGTAACGTTCTCTGGGGCTGTTGCTATGGCACAGATAACAGAAGCAGTTAGAAATATTCAAGTGAATCAAAACTCACTAGAGAAAGTTGTATCTGGTGATACAGCAGTGATTGTAACAAAGGGACAATTCTCAGGAGTTTCACCTGGAAAGACCTCAAGGGCGACAACACCTATAAAAATAAACCCAGGTCAACTTGAATCAATGAAGTCTAATGATGGAACGAAAGAGACTTCAGACCAATCAAGTACTGAAACAAAAGCTCCTAAGAAGAAATTTAGAAATGTTATTCCTCCAGGAGTTGATGCAAAAGGTTTTTCAAACAAATCTAAAGTTACTGACCAAGTAGAAACAGTAATTGGTAAGAGTGCAACAAATGAAGTTGTAGAGAAAGTAGAAAAAGAAAAAGCAGTTTCTTCAGCTGATGCTCCACCTCCAGAAGGTATGGTGAATAAAGTAACAGGAGAAATCGCTCCTCCAGCGGGTGGATATATCGACTTAGCGACTGCACAATATGTCGCTCCTCCAGCAGGTTCAGTGTATGATGCTGCAACTGAAACATATATTCCTCCAGCAGACTTCGGTGGTTATAACCCTGATACAGGGAATTACGAAAACTCAAACTACACATTAAGTGATGACGGGAAATTTGTTCCTGTAGAAAGTCCAGATAGAGCTCCAGCAAGTGTTAATTCTGATGGTGCGCCAACAGATAAAGGTGATAAGCTTGCGGTGAAAAATGAACCTCCAAAGCTAGCTCCACTTGATAAACCAATTGCGCCAGAGGTTGCTACTGATGTTGACCGTGTAGATGGTGCAGGTCCATCTAATGGAGCTAACGAGCCTTCTGCGGCCATAGCAGGCTTTGATCAAAAAGACTTTGACGACATTGTAGAAGACAAGCAAGATGAAATAGATGAAACGCTTTCCGAAGCTGAAGATGAGAGAAACGAAATACTCAACAACAAGACTCGGGTAAGATTTAATATTAATAATTCTAATTAGAGAATTTTTAGTTATAATATAAGTCACTAATATTAATACTTTAGGTTAAATGGATTTGGCCCAATGAAAAACTACTGTGCACTTGTATTAACAGGTTTTATATTTACTGCAAATATATCTGCTAACGAAACAAACGTTATTAAAAAATCACTAGAGGCATTCCAAACGGGCTCCTATACAAAAGTAATAGAGGGCCTTTCTAGTTTAAGGGAGACAAGTCAAAATAGAGCTACAAAGTTCTATCTAATTGCCCTCTCTCACAATAAACTTCAAAACTATGACCAATCTATCCCCTTCTTTATCAAGGCGATAAAATCAAAGAGCACGGCCAAAGATATTTACTATGAGTATGGTCAGGCACTCTACGCTAACAACGAACTGAATAAAGCCAGAATCGCATTCAATAAATCCAATTCACTAGGCTACAAGAAAGACTCTTCAATTTATTATATTGCTCATATTTCCCAGATCCTTGAAGAAAATAAAATAGCTAAGAAGTTTTATACACAAATTATAAAGTCTGAAACTGCTGACAGTGGTCTCAAGCAAGTAGCACGTTTTCAAACAGGTGAAGTACTACTCTCTATGGCAAGAGAAAATGATGAAACAGAGAGACTAGTTAAACAATTTGTTTTACCTCAGCTTGATAAAGCAGTAGAAGTCGACGATAGCTCTAGCCTAGCAAGAGAAATCAAATCTAGAAAAAAAGAAATTGAAAGAGAGTTTGGTTTAGATCCAAACATTTTATATAATGGAAAAAGAATTTCTTCAAAGAGATGGAACCTCTCATTCACTCAAGATGTGAGTTTTGATAACAATATCTCATTAACAAATGACCTCCCCTCTTCAGCTGCATCTAGAGAAGAATCTTTTGTCTTAAAATCTAAGATGAGGACAGGATATGATTTTATAGCTAAAAAAAGATTTATTATTAACCCTGAAATAGGAATAACACTAAAAAATCATACTAACAGAGATTCAGACGCAGTAAAGTCTGAAGACTCTTATGATATCTCTCCAACGATTAATACTTCTCTAGAACATAAGGCCTTCAATAACCCTGCCTCTTTATTCTTTAATATTGACTATAATTACAATAGTAAATACAGAACAGAACTATCTAGAAAAGCATTTTATAACAGATCAACAACCTACACGTTTGGTGAAAAGTTCAAGTTTTTCTCAAAGGGAGATACATCCATAAAGTTCAAATATAAAGATCTAGTATCGTATACTGAAACTTTACACAACAAAACAACTTCCTTCTCTATTGATCAACTTTACTTAACTCAAAACTCTTCAATTTTTATGTTTCTAATTTCATACGACTCTTTAGATACATATAATAATACTTCGAGTTCAACAAACTCCACTCTACTTAGAGTAGACTACATTAAGCCAAATATTTTCCCGAAAGTAACACTTCATATTGGAACTTCTATAAACTTCGTAAGCTATACAGACGCCAATGAAAGTTTAGAAAGAGGAACAGAGAAGACCTTTACTCCAAGTATAAAACTAACAAAGAAAGTTACAGGTAATTTTAAATATTCATTTGGATATAGTTATACAAAGAACTCTTCAATAAAGTCTGATTACGATTATTCAAAACACGTAACAACTTCATCTATCAAATACTCCTTCTAATAAGGAGAAAGGT